>JAIENC010000087.1 GCA_019751635.1 Mycobacteriaceae bacterium | reverse complement strand
ATTGCAATAAACAGCCACCAGGTGGTCAGGGTCATGGGAATTCTCCAAATGGGTAGGGGGTGAGGCTAGCAGAACCTGGTGCATCCGTGCGTATGCACCAGTAAAACCCGGCTGCGGGATGGCTCAAAAGTTGCAAATTCTGTGGCCAGGCGCAGCTCTACCCGTGACCCCACCCCGAAACGGTCGCGCACATCGGGGCGCAATTCACTGACCCGGCTCACCGTGACCACCACATGAATCCCGAACGTGGGGCCCTCTTTGATCAACTTGCTGACCGGATCGAGGAGCACTTCATACTCGCTGGCCAAGCCCGCATAGTTATCGATCACCAAAAACACGTCACCGTGTCCGTCATCAGGCACCACACCCTGGGCCCCGCCGAACTTGCGCTGCCGAAACGCCTCCATCGACATCACGCCCGCCTCGCCGAAGCTGCGTTTACGTCCCACTAATAGTTCGACCAGCTCGGCCACCGTGCGGCGTACACCGTCACCGTCAAGTGCCTGGGCTACCCCGCCCACGTGCGGTAATCCCGCCACCGTGCCCAACGCTGCCGAGGAAAACGCTAAGCAATAAAACTGTGTCTGCTCAGGGGTGTGCGTCATTGCGGCCGCGCAAATCAGGTCTTGGACCGCTGTGGTTTTCCCCGAACCCTGCGCGCCGATAATCACAATATTGGCCCCTGAGCCCGACACATCCAGGGTCAACGGATGCTGGTCATGTTTGAATGGCCGATCTACCAGTCCAATCGGGAACACTAAATCCGGGGTGGCCGCATAGTCGCTATCCCAGCGTCGCCCTAAATGCTGATTGACCAGCGTCTCGATGCTCCACGGCTGATCTAACGGCGGCTGCCACAACCGATACGGCTCAAAGTCGATCCGGCGCAGCTGGTCGATGATGATGCGGCCTACCTGCGGGCGCATCAACCCAGCGCCAGCCTCCTCGTCTTCTGGCTCATCAGATACCTCGCCCACCGCCTCGGTGTCGGTGTCGGTGTCGGTGAGCAGGCCGACATCACCAGACCCGCCGTCGCTGTTGTCGGATACCGCTAGTGGGGTGAATTCTGTGGTGAACAGTTGCGGCGCAAAGTAACTCGTTGATGTTCCCGGTGCCGGGGTGGTGTCGTTGAGGTCTTCGGTTCCTGGTTTGCGGTATTCGCGCCAGAGGAATTCGCCGCGAAATTTCGTCAGGTCGGCGTTTGATGGTGTGCCCTCCAAGAAGTAGCACCATCCCGAGCCTTTCAGGTTCACGGCGTTGGGTACCCCTACCGCGGCGGCGGCTGCGGCGGTGTTGGCGCGCAACGCCAGGCGATATCCCATGTTTTCCAGGAGTTTTTCGGCCCGGGTGTCGATCTGCTGGCTGGCCATCAGCAGATGAATCCAATATGCGCGGCCCTGGCGGCAGAGCTGATCTAGCGCTTCTTGGATGTCATTGGCCATCATCCGGTACAACTCGGCGAACTCGTCGATGACGACCACCAACGTCGGTAGCGGTGGCAGCGCGTGTGTTCCGGTCGCTAGTTGATCGGCTCGGATCTTGTTGTATTCGGTCGCATCATCAGCACCAGCCTGGTCGCACAATGCTTTTCGTCTGGCGATCTCGCCCCACATCGCATCAACGAACCGGCCCATCAGACTCTGGTCGTCCTCCAGGTCGGTGATGATGTGCGCCACGTGCGGCACGCCAGCGAACGGCTTCACCCCTGAGCCGCCTTTAAGGTCGGCCAACAGGAATTGCAGGTTTTGCGGCGGGTGGCCCAGCATCAGCGATTCAATCAGCGCACGCAGCATCATCGTCTTGCCCGAGCCGGTGGTTCCCGCCATCACCCCGTGGGGGCCGTGCCCCTGCTGGGATTCCTCTTTGAGGTCCAGGAAAAACAGTTCGTTGTTATCCGCGCGATTTCCGATCGGGACACGCAAACGCTGCGGGGAGTTGATATCGCTGCGCGACGCCCATAACGTGTCGAAGTCGATATCGGCCGCATCGTCAATGCCGTAGTAGGCCAAGATGTCTCGCGCCATGAAGCCCATACCAGTGTCGACCTCGAAAGTCTCATACGCTTGCGCCAGCCGCCACCGTGACATCCGTTCCGCGAATCCCTCGGCGTCCTCGCGGCTCATCTGATCGGCGATGGCGAAAAATTGCGGCTCTAGCTCTTTGGCTCCCCAAGTCACCGGGTCACGTGGTATCGCCGACACCATCGCATCAGCACCGATATGGAGCACGCGTTTGGGGTCGTTGCATGCCGGAACCATGCCGGCACCGCGCAGATCAAAAAACGTGAGTCCACTGATTCCGGCGCGATCCCCGAGCTGATCCCATCCCTGATCGGTGTCGCACACAATCACCGTGTGCGGCAGCGGGGCAATAGTCTCTTTAGATGCCCCATGTCGCGCGCGGAACTCCCCACGCCCGCGCAGTGACAAGGAATCGGCTTGGGCAGCAAGGAAATCCGGAACCGATCCATACACCATGCGCACCGGGCCGACACCATCTTCAACGGTGGGGTCTCCGGCGTGCGGTAACCACTTCACCCAATCCCACTGCGCCACATCAGAAGTGACCACCACCAGTCGCAGGTGATCACTACCGTGGAAAAACACCAGCTGGCAGATGATCGAACGCATCAACCCCAACACCCGCTGCCGTGGTCCGCGTAACTCATAGCCGGGCTCCACCAACAGCGACACCAGCGCAGGCGTGCCGTAAGCCACCGTCTGGTAGCGCACAAACTCTTGCAGCACCTTGCCAGTGACCGGCTCCAACTCGATATCGGTGGGCATGTCTTGGGGCTCGGAAAACACCGCAGCCTGGGACTCCACCAGATCAGTCATTCCCACACCCACCCGCGCGACCCCAAACCACGGATCTTTACCGTCGGCTTGACGTTCCCACATCCGCACACCACCCACGCTGGCCTCCAGCGTCGCCGGCGGCGGGTGATACCAGCGATAATTGGCGTCCAAGCGGTCCGCCAACTCCGAGGTGTTCTCCCGTAACCCATCCAGTACCAACAAAAACCGGGCGCGTAGGGCATCCAATTTGGTTCGAGACATCTCCTGTGAGCCGCCGCGGCCGGTGAACAACATCGCTAACAGCCCACCGACCATCGCGATCGGGAAAAACGATCCAATACCGGTAAACGACCGTGCACCGCTGGCAAAGCTGACCCCCACCATGGCGCCGACAAGCCCGATTAAACCGATCACCAACACCACCGTCCACCACGGCTTGCCTTCCGGTGGCGGTATTTTCAGTGGTGTCGGCAACTCGATAGGGGTCGGCGCAAACTTCGGCGCCTCAGCCGGTGTCGATCTGGCAAACCCCCGCTTCACTTGGGTAACTCCAATTCGCCTGGGCTGGCGTCCACGGGCAACGTGTTGTGCCGCACCAGCGCATCAGCACGAGACAACATCGGACCCGGCGCCAACAACCGCAACACCGTCCACGGCGCCGGACTCGGCCGACTCGACAACCCCAACGCCCGCAACGTGTCCTGCTCGCGCGCCACCCCGAAACGCACCCCCGACTCCGAGATCCACCACAACGCCTCCGCGGTCCCCGATGACGGTGAATTACCGGTTGAAATAACGAAATTAGCGAAATCCGGCCCGAAAAACACCCGATCAGCCTGCACACCAGGCCCCGTGCTCTTAACCAGCTCCACCACCTTGTCCGCCCCAGAATCAGCCACCGGAATCCTCGGCCCCACAATCACCGACGTCGCCGCCAGCGACTCCCCAACCACCTTCTGCCAATGCCAGCACGCCGACGAATCCACCTGACTATCCACCACATGCGGCGGCACCGGCGGAAAAGCCGACACATCCAACACATCAACCACCGGCAGCTTGGCCAACACCGGACCAGCCACCACCGGCACCGGCGCCCCCGCCGGGCCGGCATTCTGTAAAACCTGCGCCACCACCGCCGACACCGACTGCATCCCGTCGGCCAAAACCACCGAATACGCCGTCTGCCCACCCACCTGCGGGGTCGACGCCACCGTGCCCACCGGCCCCGGCGCGCCATCAAACCGTGCCGGGGTCCCCGCCTCCGGAACCACCGGCACCGACAACACCGGCCCCACCGGAATCGCCTCGAACAACGCCCGGCTCATCGGCCGCGGCGCCGACAACGCATCCTCACCTAAACCCAACGCCAACAACACCGCCCGCGCACCCCGATCAACCAGTGAACGACGCCCCGCCCGAATCAGCCACACCTGCTCGCCGTAACGACGCACCACCGCATCATCTGGCCCCAACACCCGATCCCGCTGACCCACATCCGGCTGCCCATCAATCACCGTCACCGTCACCGGCTCCGGTGCGCCCGCCGCCCCGAACGCCTTAGTAATCTCATCGCACACCAACCACGACGAGCGTGCCGGCGCCATCGCCGACATCTCCTGCGGAGCCCCCGCAATACCCACTAACGGCCCACGCGGATGGGAATCGATTTCGCTGCGCCGCACCCGATCAGGGCTAGCCGGCTCCCCCACAATCAACCGCGCCGACGACAAATTCAACGCCGGATACAGCTTGTCGCCCACCCGCACATACAAGGCCCCCGAAGACTGATCAGCCACAATCCGTGACGAACCCGCCGACCCCGCCGGACGCACAAACGACCAAAACAACGCCCCCACACACAACACCGCCGTCAACGTCACCCCCGCCAACAACGCCATCGACTGGCGCCGCCCAGGCTCAGCCTCCATCCGCACCCGCCGCCGCGTCATCGCCAACACCGCGCGTCGCGCAAAAAACATATGCCCCGACACCTGCACCCGCGTCGACAACACCAAACCCCGGCCCCGCCGCCGAGCTACCTCGCTGGACTCCTCAACAGACCCATGCCCGCTCATAGCCGATACACCTCGCCGCCACGTGGATACCCGCCACCATTAGTGGCGATATGCACATGATCCATATGGTTCTGCGTCGGCGAACCGCGATTCTCCATCGGCTGCGACGACCCATCCGGGTCATACAACCTTTGACGCCAAATCACATGATTAAGGTCCAACGCGTCCCGATGCTGCAACGCGAACCGTAAAACACTATCCCCCAACGCTTTACCGTGCGGCGAACCCGGATCGGGAATCATCACATCAATCGCTTGACCGTTGGGATGCCATTTCAACGAATCCGCACGCCACCCCCCGATCGTCCTAATCTCCGGAAACGCCGCGGAGATCGCCCGCTCCGCCAAAATCGTGTCTTTCTGCAACCCCTTCTCAGACCCGACACCCGGCGGCAAATCACCACCACCCGATGAGCCAACTCCACTGGCCGGCAACACCCCAGCCCCGCCACCAGAATGGACCATCCTGCTCATCAATGTGGCCGGTAGCGCGCCTAGGTTGCTCAAACCGCCCAACCCGCTGACACCGCCGCCTGGCATCGCAAAACCACGCAAGCCCGGCAACGACATGCCTGCACCGGTCCCGGAGAACCCTGTCCCCTGATAGGCCTGCACCAACTGGCGTAACCGCAGCGCCAGCAACCGGTTCTGGGCCGCCGTCGCATCCAACTGCTGCTGCATCTCGGCCAGCCGATCATCCATCGTCGACACCAGCAACCTCACCCCAGCCGCAGAATTGGCCATCGGTGTCATCGCCGCGGCCTGCGTACGGGCCTGATCACACACCAAACCCGCACCCGCCCGGCCCTGCTGCCCGACAGCGACACCCGCACCCGCTAGCTGCCCCGACTCGGCATCCAAACCCATCACACCAGCGTGTGAACGCCCATACACACCGCCTGCCACATCCACGCCCGCACCCAAACCACCACCAGCCGGCGCTGCCGGCACCACACCCCCACCAGCGTTAACCGCTACACCAGGACCAGCACCATCAACGGGAAACAACCCGTGCCCACGCGTCAGTAGCCGATCCACCCCCGCAACAAACACGGCAACCGAACCACCCACCCAGCCAAACTAACCCGAGCAAACACCGCAGGGCCACACCAGAGACGAAGAGAAATCCTCGCGGGCAACAACCCGTAGGACGGCTTTAACAAAATAATCGAGGCGACCGGCAGCCGCCGCCATCACCGAATGTGCGGCACCCTTGCCTGGCCGTAGCCGTCAGCGAGCTTGTGCAGCTCCGTCACCACAGCAGCGTGAGCTTTCTTGGTGGTATCAATCCGTTGCTGTAATGCGCCGAGCCGTTCATCCATGGCCGATACCAAAAGCTGGATGCCGGCCGCAGAGTTCGTCAACGGCAGGATCGCCCTGGCCTGCGCTCGGGCGTCTTGACGTAGCTGCTCTGCCCAGCTTCGGTCATCTGCGCCCATCTCCCCGGCACCCGTAACTGCCTGGCCAGATGCCTCATCCAAACGATGCACCGCAGAGTGCGCCCGAGCTAACTCATTACCGGCAGCACTCACCCGCTCCGCCAGCACATCACCAGACGACGGTGTCGGCGCTCCAGCCGCCTCGGCCTTGGCGTCGAAAAGCTCGCTACCCGGTGTCGTGTTCGCAAACAAGTCGCAGGCACCGACAAGCAACCGATCAATCACCTGATCGGCAAAGTCCTGCACCCTTGGATCGACATCCACCACACCACTACGGTAACGCCCGACACCAGCCACTGCGACGCCCAGCGATCAATAACCGCGATGCACACCCGGATTGGCCTGACCCACCAACGCCCGCTGATTATGCCCATCATGATCTACCCCGTAGCGCGACATCTGGTAATTCATCGACGCGCACGCATTAGCCACCGGATCCCAAATATGGTTCGACGTGCCCGGCTGATGAAACCTGGCGAACGTCCCCGGCACCAACTGCCAGATCCCGCGGCTGGAATTCAACGGGCCACCATCGCTTTGGCGGGGCCCATGAGCGTTGCTATCAGTGAGATTGATGGCATCTGCTCGAAACCCCGACTCATGCTCAGCGATCGTCGTCATCCCCGACCGCCAATTTGCGCGAGCCCGCGGATCACCAATCCCCATCCGATCTAACGCCTCTTCCAAATAACGACTCACCGCACCACCACCGCCCGGCCACACTTCCTTACCCTCAAAAGACACTTCCGACAACGCAATAGCCCCCTGAGCCACCCCAGCAGCACCCCCAACCGGCCGGCCAACCGAACTGTCCGGCAACATCCCGACACCGCCACCAGACGGAGCCACCCTGCTCATCAACGCGGCAGGTAGTGCCCCCAACATGCTCAAACCACCCAACCCGCCGACACCGCCGCCTGGCATCGCAAAACCACGCAAGCCCGGCAACGACATGCCTGCACCGGTCCCGGAGAACCCTGTCCCCTGATAGGCCTGCACCAACTGGCGTAACCGCAACGCCAACAACCGGTTCTGGGCCGCAGTCGCATCCAACTGCCGCTGCATCTCAGCCAGCCGATCATCCATCGTCGACACCAGCAACCTCACCCCAGCAGCAGAATCGGCCATCGGCGCAATCACCGCGGCCTGGACCCGCGCCTGATCACGCACCAACCCCGCACCCGCCCGGCCCTGCTGACCTACCGCATCACCCTTGCCGACCAGTTCCCCCGACTCGGCATCCAAACCCGCCACACCCGCACGCGAACGCTCATACACACCACCCGCCACATCCACACCCCCAGCCAAACCACCACCTGCCGGCGCTGACGGCACCGCGCCCCCACCACCAGCGCCGATCGCCACACCAGCATCATCAACGGGAAACAACCCATGCCCACGCGTCAGCATCCGATCCACCCCCGCAACAAACGCGGCAACCGAACCACCCACCCACCAAAATTAACCCGAGCAAACACCCCCCAGCCACACCCGACAACGCCCCATTAAAGGACTGGCGGGAAGACGAACAATCACTTGATAATGGCCGTACACTGGACGTACACGCATTGAGGAAGGACCGGCTGTGGACACAAAATCGCGCCGCAGAGATCGGCGGATGGAATTGCGCACAACGACCGAGGAACGCGAGTTAATCGACCGAGCCGCGGCCGCTAGCGGAACCGATCTGACTGACTTCGTCATCACCCATGCTTCCGAAGCTGCCCGGCGACTGCTCGCCGAACGTAACCGCTTCCACCTCGATGCCTCGGCTCTCCAAGAGTGGGAAAAGATCAACGCCCGACCTGCTCGCGACCTGCCAGGTCTGCGTCGGCTGATGCAACGACCATCGCCATTTAGCGCCGAGTGACGCACTATCGACCACCGGAACTGCTGGCCGACTATCACGACCTGGCCGAATTCCAGTGTCGTTCCACAGAACAAACTGAATGGCTACGCCGCTACGCTCGACAATCAGCCCAGACCGGCACAACACGAGTCTTCGTCGTCACCGAGCCGCGTCACTCAAACCGAGTCGTCGCCTATTACGCCTGGTGCATGGCGCAGCTGAACATCGAAGCTGTCCCCGATCGGGGGCGTAAAGGTGCCGGCCGATACCCCCAACCAGTGGCTCTGCTTGCTCGACTCGGCGTAGACCTCAATCACGAGGGCGCAGGGCTTGGAGCCGGAATGCTCCAAGACGTTTTTGCCCGGCTCATCGAACTTTCCGACGACATCGGCTGTCGAGGTCTACTCGTACACGCCGAATCCGCCGAAGCCCGCAACTTTTACATTCACCTCGTACCCGAGTTCGAGCCCAGCCCCACCGACCAACTTCACCTCGTCCTACTGATGAAAGACATCCGCCGAACCCTTACGGAACGCTGATGCCCAAGCGGTAGGCCCAAGCAGTGACCGTCGCCTAGATAGGATGTGCCGTTCGGTCGGGAGGTTTTACGAGCTGGGCTTGACCCAGGCATGAGAAGGGGCGCTAGTTGCGGGTCATCATCAAAATGGCCACACTGTTACTCACGGTGATGCTCTTGTTCTGCACGCTGGCTAGCGCGGCCGCTGCCCCAGGCCGTTTCGATGCTCTCGCTGATGTCGTGGATCGTGCATTCCGGCCGTTGTTGGCCCAGTACGACATACCGGGTATGGCTGTCGCGGTGACGGTCAACGGCCAACAGCAATACTTCAATTACGGAGTCACTTCCACGCAAAGCGATGCCCCGGTCACACCGGACACCATCTTTGAAATCGGTTCGATCAGTAAAACATTCACCGCAACACTGGCTACCTACGCGCAAACACTAGGCCAGATCTCGTTGCACGATCACCCCAGCACCTACCTACCGCAACTGGCAGGAAGCGCCATCGATAAGGCCAGCCTGCTCAATCTCGGAACATACACGTCGGGCGGACTGCCTCTGCAGTTCCCGCCGGACGTCACTGACGACGCCGAAGCGCAAACATATTTTCAGCAATGGACACCCGATTCAGCCCCCAGCCAGCAGCGGCGATACTCCAATCCCAGCATCGAGCTGCTCGGCCACCTCACCGCCTTGGCGATGAACGACGGCTTCACCGATCTTGTCCAAGATCAGATCTTCCCGAGGCTAGGCCTGTTCCACAGCTACATCCGTGTGCCGCAAGATCAGATGGACAATGACGCATTCGGGTATAACACCGATAATGAGCCCACTCCGGTGAGCCCAAGCGTTTTCGGCGCCGAAGCGTACGGTGTTAAATCCACGGCAACCGACATGCTCCGCTTTGTTGAAGCCAACATCGCGCCCAATCGTCTTGACGTTCCGATGCGCGATGCGGTCGAAGGAACGCACGTTGGATATTTCAAGGTCGCCGGCATGGTCCAAGGGCTTGGCTGGGAACAGTACCCCTACCCGGTCACCCTCGATCAGCTGCTCAACGGCAACTCCATCACCTTCGCCACCCAGTCCCACCCGGCCACGCCGCTGACCGGGCAACTCCCATCCGGCCCGACGCTGTTCAATAAAACCGGTTCCACCGATGGGTTCGGCGCCTACGCAGCATTCGTCCCCGACAAACGGATCGGCATCATCATGCTCGCGAACAAGAACTTCCCCAGCGCCGCACGTATCACTGCAGCCCACGCCGTCCTCCAACAACTTTCTGCCCAGACGCCGTAACCCAGCGGTGCCAAACGCCAAATCCACACGATGCGACTTCCTAGGTGCGCTGCATCAGCGAAACCCGGACGCCAGCCATCCGGGCGGCATACACCACATCAGCCGGTTCATGGCCAGATCGCTTCCAGCACACCAAGGTTTCTAGCTTTCGGCAGTTGACATACAACTTGCGGTAGCTGATCAACTGGTTGGGATCTTCCAAACCGTTAAGGCCTGGACGTTGCGCACCCATCATCAACCGTGCCGACTCATACTCGGCCCCAACAGCCGCCCACTCCTCCGGTTTAGGCCAACGGTCCGTGACCAACGCATGAGCCACCGTTTGAGCAACCGGCGACAACTCTGCGCCACTGCCACCGAATGCCACTCGCCTGGTCAGCTCCCGACAGTAATCACCGACCGCAAGCTCGCCGACCGTTTTCAAATCGGCATACAGCGCCGCATCTACGGTCTGCAACCGATGCGCACGCGACCGCAGCAACTCTGACGCCGGATTATCGGGTGCCCCATGCGGCACAGGCACGCCGACGGCCACCTCAGGCACCGCCTCGTTGGAGTCGTCGAGATATTGCGACGGCCAGGCCCACGTCGTGGCGACTGCGCCCACCGCGTCCCCGTAAGCGTGGGCAGCCCGCACCACCTTTTCCGCTGGATTTGCCCAACCCAACCAGCGCTCATCGAAGTCCTCATCAAACCCCGCCGCTACCGACATCGCGTTATGGACATACACACCCGGAGGGATGTAACAGGCACCGTCGTTAGTGGCCACCCACAAAGTCGTGCGGCCTGATACGTTGTGGCCCACTGCAACTGCCCAATCCAAGCCCGGGTCCTCAACGCTGGCAGCAGCCGCCAACTCCGCTACCGCACGTCGCGCCAGCTCTAAATCCGTCTCGGCCACATTGCGGCTCACCGCCGAAGCGTTACGCCGAGTCGCCACCGGAACCAACCCGGCCCCCGACGGCGCAGGCCCACCCCCGCCAGTTTCTGCCGGTATTGCAGCCGGTGGCGGAATCGACCCAGACGCCGGCATCGACGGGGCCGTCGGCGGCAATACCGATCCATACGGCGACAAACCACCACCCGCCGCTAACCCCGCAGCGGGCGTAGGGCCTGACGTCGCCACAGGTGGCGGCGCCGAAACCGGTGCCACAGCAGGCGCCGCCGCTATAGGCGCACTGTTCGCCGATCCAACTAACGGCGTCACCGGAGCCTGCGGAACAGAAGCAGCCGGCGCAACCCCACCGGCAGACGCCACACCCGCAGCCAACCCCCGCCCAAAATCTAGTCCTGCCGCAGGCGGTGTTGAAGGCACCTGCAGCGTCGATGAACTAAGCGCCGAAGGTGCGGCCCCACTACCGGGAAGCCCACCAAAACCCATCAGCCCCTGCAACCCCGACATCGGCGCACTCGGCACGCCACCACCGCCACCGGATGGCATACCAGGAAAACTCGACAACCCGGTCCCCGATCCCAACAGAGAGGGAAGCCCTTGCCCAGGAACTAGCTGTGATGGCTCCGGCGGAACAGCATCGGGCGAATGCGGGACCGCACGACCGTCCGGCGCTAGTGGAATCTTCTCGTCTCCGCTAGGAGATCGATCGGCCTGTACTCCACCGGATCTTGACTTAGTGGCTAGATCCGACGGTGCAGAGGAGCCGTCATCAGGTGAGTGATCCGAACCCATTCCTGGATGGAGCGGTTTGGAGCCTTGGTCCGGTGGAGTGAGCGGGAATTGCCTGGTGAATGCGATCGTGTCATTGGCGACGTGAGCGTGCAGATCGGCTGAATGCGCCTGAATCATCCCGCGATACTTGGCCACGATCGCCCCGACCTGCGCGATTGATTGGCCGCTCCCACTGCGCAAAAATGCTTCGATCTCGGCGTGGGCGGCGTCGCTTTCCTGTGCCATGTATCGCTTTGTGCGTTCGACATCTGCTGCCGCCTGTGCGACAAGGTGTTTGGCAGCACCACACGCGGAGGCCTCGTGGAGCCGAGCGGTCTCGGTCTGCCGGTGCGCAGCTTCGGCTGCCTCTGCACCAGATCCAGCGATCCAGTAATTGTTGAATACCTGGTTGGCGTAGCAGCTAGCCTCTTCGGCTGCGGCCTCGTGAAACTTCTCCTGGTGCCCCAACACCTCAGCGTCATTGGCCAGCTGCGTTTCCGAATCTACCGGCCACACGAATTCACCAGGTCCAAACAACGATTCAACAAACAAGCCCTGCGGCTTCGGACGATCGCCACTCGTATACGGCAATGCACCAATATTTGGCGTTGCCAACTGTTTTGCCGCCAGAACTATCTGCAGCAGGCGTGATGCCTGCTCATTGTTCCGCTCTGCCCATCCCGAAATTTCACTGCCGCCAGGTTCTATCGTCGTAACCATCGCTGGTCACCGCGGTAGACCGCACACGTTGACCAGCGCGTAGATTGCCTCGTTGCGAACGTCGGTCAATCGGTTGACTTCGCTGGTCGGGGTATTTCCCATCGCAGCAGTCGTCTGGTCCAGAGTTGTGGCGATGTATTTTTTAGCCGCCGCAACAACATTCGGCGGTACCGCCGGTGCGAGCGCGGTCTGCACGACAAATGCGCTATTCATCGCGCGCAAGACCATAGTTGTGTTTACGTCACCTCCAGCAACGCGAACTCCGCCCTGCCCTTCCTGCCCACGAACCGAAACATCGAATGCCTGGCACAAATTCTGTTTCGCGACTGTCATCTCGGCTGCACTGAACTGTGGCGTCGTATGAGCCGAGGATGGCGATGCGGCTGGTTTCGCCGCCGTTCCTGCAGTGGTCCGCATGACCGCAATGGTCACCGCAACCGAAATCCCTGCAACCAACAGCAGTGCCATGACTACCCACACCCACGACCGGCGATGAAGCTGCGACGGCCGCGGCATAGTCGGGGCACTGCTTCGGGCCGCCGGTGGTGTTTGCGCCACAGGCGACGTGAGGCTGCTCTGCGGGGGTTCAGGCAAGGTCACTGACGGTGATGCATCCCTCGACCATGGTGAGGAGGTAGAAGCCATCTCCATGCCCCTTTACGTGTGCGCTGCTCAGCTGCTCAACGCACTGGAGTTTGTTGTTTCGGCAATTTCTACCGCAGCAACGCTGACCTCTCGGTTTACCGCGTTGGTGGTGGCACGGACTTGCGTGATTGTGCGCCGCTCAGCCAGCACACCCTGGACTGCGTCTACCAGTGGTGTCGTATAGCCGCCGGCCGGCGGCTGTGTCACGATCGAGCCTGGTTGCGCTGAAGCTGCCGCATCTGAACTCGATAGTCCGCTTCGTGTAGCCGCCGGATCCATATCAAATTCCGAAGCCATGCCGCGATCGTACCGCTGCATATCCGGCCACACACCCTTCAACCAGGACTAATCCAAATCGATGTCAACCAAAACGTAATGGGCAAGTCAAGTCAGATCCGGCATACGGGCTTCCTACGCCTGGCGTAGGACAACTTCTTGTTCAACCTCGCGAAGGAGGGCCAGTCGTTGGGCCTCTCTCCGTTCAAGGAATAGGCCCCCTGTCCCGTGAAAAATTTTGTACCGCCACTTCTGGCCCCGTCCCAACTCCCAGGCATTCCTGCTTTCTTAGCTAGAACCACCAACCAAGTCCTGATACTGGCCGCGCAGCTCATTCGCCTTGTCTGCGTTCTGCCCGGAAAACACTCCCACTGTAACGATCATTCCTATAGCAACTAAGAGTCCAATCGCAGAAACGATGCATGCGAAATTCCATGCAGCCTTCAGGCCGAGCGGCGAAGGATCGCGCAATCTCATGCGCTCTTCATGCAGGTATGCCGCCAAAGCCAGACCAGTCAGTATCTCGAAACCCAAACGAATCCGGTTGACCCAGTCCGCCTGGTCTCGCACCGCAGCTGAAAATTGGTGATCTAGGTCGGCCATCGTTTGATGGTGCTCTTGATGAACGGCGTTCCGGCTGGCATAGGCTTGAGAAGCCCCCCCCCGCCATCTATCGCCGGGGAACGCCGATCCTAATTGCTCCGCAAGGGCGGTGAATTGATTCGCAGCGGCTTTAATCTCTTCCCCCACATAAGGAGGCCCTAATCCAGTCATGGAATTTAGAATTTGGACAATGGCGAGTGCCAGAAGGATAAGATCCGCCCCTGCACGGGGGGATTTTTCGCCATATCCTGCGAATTCGTCATTCCCCTCGGACCACATAGCATTGGCCCGGGCAAGCCTCTCCTCTTGAGTTTCAGCTGCCTTCGCAACATAGCCCGGTTGGTTAAGCGCAAAATCCCTGGCCTCCCGATCCGCGGCATCCATCTCATTCCAGCTCTTCGCCGCCATCTTGAATTCGCGGAGCTTACCCGCCGTAGCAGAATCACCTCCGGTAGCGTCGCCGGCGAAACTCACTTCTTTCTCCAGCAGCTTTCCGCCGGCCATAAATGCAGCAAATCCTCCTGCCCCCACTCCCAGCACACTTGCTGTAAGGAATTCAGCACTATATTCAGGACCGCTGAAATCAAAATCATCTACGCAGACGAATTGTTGACCGACTGTCACCATCGCCAGAATGAGCATCACAGCTTCGGCCACTAGCTCCGGGTCCATCTAAGCGAGTTCACCCCCAGCGGCCCAAGCAAGTTCGTGACATTGATCCACTAGATGGTAGCACCAGATTTGTACGCTCAAGCCGTGATACGTCACACAACACAACGCAAGAACGTGAGCGTGAGCGCGTGGCACCGAGCGCTTAGAGTAAAGATTTCTGACCGCAATGGACATGCCGTTTCGACCAGCCGCGGCACAAACACATAGGGGTTGATCCATGACGTCTGCTGATTCTGTGAGGCATGAAGGCGATACCTGGGATCTGGCATCCAGTGTCGGGGCGACTGCCACTTTGGTCGCGACTACTCGTGCGATGGCGACCCGGGCCGATCAGCCGCTGATCAACGATCCATTCGCCGAGCCGCTGGTCCGGGCCGTTGGCGTGGACGTGCTCACCCGGCTGGCAGCCGGCGAGCTGGATGCTGCAGACCTCGACACCGACGGAGTAAGCGCAGGCATGCAGCGGATGGTCGACAGCATCGCGGTACGGACCAAGTTCTTCGACGAATTCTTCCTAGAAGCGACACAATCGGGGATCAGACAAGCGGTAATCTTGGCGTCCGGGCTCGACGCCCGCGCCTACCGACTGCATTGGCCAAGCCAGACAACCGTGTACGAGATCGACCAACCGCAGGTCATCGAATTTAAAACTCACGTGCTCGCCGAACTGGGCGCCACACCAACGGCCTATCGGCGGACGGTGGCCATCGATCTGCGCGAAGATTGGCCGGCAGCACTACGCGCGGCAGGTTTCGATCCACACCAGCCAACGGCGTGGAGTGCAGAAGGCCTACTGGGCTATCTGCCACCGCAAGCCCAAGACCACCTACTCGACACCGTCACCGAACTCAGCGCACCAGGCAGCCGGCTCGCAGCCGAGAGCACACACACCAACGATCCCGCCGAAGAAGAACGCCACCAGGAACGCATGCGAAACATGGCAGACCAGTGGCGCAAACACGATTTCGACCTCGATCTGACTAACCTCGTCTACTTCGGCGACCGCACCACCGCCACATCCCACCTCTGCGCCCAAGGATGGGAAATCACCGCCACCAGTATCGGTGATTTATTCGCTGCTAACGGATTCCTGCCAAGCGTTGACGATGAGCATCTGTTCGCTTACCAGCTGTACATCAGCGGCACACTGGCTATTTAATCCTTTTAGATGGAGTGGTCAATGCAAGAGAATTTGCTCAATGGGAAAGTTTGCCTAATCACGGGTGCCGCCCGAGGTCTAGGCAAACATTTCGCCTCCGTGTTGGCAAACGCAGGAGCCACGGTAGTGGCAACATCATTAAAGAGCGAGATGGGTAAGCTGGAAGAGTTGGCGCATGATATCACCCAACAGCGCGGTAAAATCATTATTTTAGATATCGATGTAAGAAATTACGATCAGTTTGACTCCAAAATTGCCGATATCATAGAGCAGACTGAACGCATCGACGTGCTGGTCAACAATGCCGGAGTTTCCTACTACACTAAGTTCCTTGAAATTAGTGAACGAGATTGGGATGCGCATATAGACACCAATCTGAAGGGAGCGTTCTTTCTATCACAGGCTGTTGCCAGGCAGATGGTAGCGCAGAAGCTAGCCGGTAGCATCATTAACATCGGCTCCATCGCCGGTTCTCAATCTAAAAGATACGCATTACCTTTCTGTATCTCCAAGGCGGGGATGCATCATTTGACCAAAATTATGGCCCATGAATTAACGGATTACGGAATTCGCGTTAATGGAATTTCGCCGGGCCTGTTCCCGACTGAGCTTGTTGCCGATTACATTGCATCGGAAGCGGGACAGGCCTTTATTCAACAGATACCGTTAAGAAGGCCAGGGCAGTATCAAGAACTTGACGGTGCGTTATTATTACTGGCTTCAGACGCTTCTTCTTATATGACGGGGTCAATTATCGAAGTTGACGGCGGTTTTGCAATCGATCTTTTCTTACGGGAAGATTTTGAAGGTAAAACAAACGCATTTTTTACGCCTAAGAAAATTTAATCGGCAAGCAGAGCGCGGCTGGCTCTGGTGAGCGTGGCGAAACTTCGCCGCAAACCCACATCGGATGGGGTGGTCTTAGCGACCTCAGCTCGCAGATTCCTATTACACCCTCGGGACAGGGGGTGCAGGCCATTGCCCGGAAATGATCCGGTCACATTGTGCGGCGAGAGCTGGTTTCCATTCGTCAGGGATGACGGCGAAAGTACCCTCATCGAGAGCTTGCAGTGCTTGCTGGGCAACACATGCCGGATCAATGCCTTGAGTCGACATGCCTGTGGCAACCCAGCTTGGGCAGATCATCTGGACCCGCACTGGCGTGTCAGCCAGTAGCAGCGCTGCTTGTTGCGCGATAGCGGTCACCGCGTGCTTGGAGGGCCCGTACGCTCCCCCGCCCGGGAATACGCCCAAGCCGGCTAGTGAGGCCGTGATCAGCACCTGCGCCGGTTCACCGCGAGCCAACAAAGCGGGCACAAAAGCCCGCAAGCCGTTGACCACGCCACCAACGTTGACAGCAAACACGCGCTCCCAATCGTCGGGAGAAACCTCCCAGGGTGCGCCCAGCGAACGTCCGAGGATCCCAGCGTTCAGACAGACCAGCCGCGCATCTGGCACCTGCGCAGCGAGTTCGTCCATCGCCACCGGATCGGCAACATCGGCCACCACGTGTCTGGCGTCCAACCGGTCGGCCGTCTCCGTTACCGCATCAGCATCGATATCGGCCAACACCAGCCGGGCACCTCGAGCGTGCAGCGCCTCAGCTAGCGCACGGCCAATACCACTGGCCGCACCGGTGATCACAGCAGTCATCGTGGCCAGCTGATCGGGATCGGGTCGAGGCATCAGCTACCGCTTGTTGGCGAAGCCGGCATCGACCGGCAAGGTGGTGCCGGTGACATAGCGGGCTTGGTCCGAGACCAGCCAGGCTACTGCGTTAGCAACATCTTCCGGTTGTATCAATGCAACCGGTAGCGCGTTGCTCCAGTCGGGCTGCGCGTCGGTCTTGGCGGTGGCCATCCATTGTTGGTGGAAGTCGTTGTTGACCATCGGAGTGTCGACGCCGCAAGGATGCACCGAGTTAACTCGGACATTATGTGGCGCAAGCAGATTGGCATAAACTCGCATCAAACCGACGACACCGTGTTTGGCGGCGGTATAGCCAATCCAGCCGGGATCGTTATCACTACCCATACCGACCAAGCCCGCAGCTGAACTGATGAGCACGATCGCCCCGCCCGTGCCTTGCGAGATCAAGGTTGGTGTTGTGACCTGCAGGGTGTGGTAGACGCCGGTGAGATTGACGTCGATCGCGTCACGCCAACCGTCGTCGCCGGCCTGCAACGGAGATACGCCGGCATTAGCGACCACGATATCGAGACGACCAAACTCCTCCAGCCCAGCGTGCACCGCCGCCTGTAAGGCGTCTTGGTCCCGGACGTCGGCCCGGCAAGCAACGATGCGCGTACCGGTGTTCTGCACCAGCTGCACCGTGGCCGCTAGATCGGTTGGCGTGGCCAGCGGATACGGCACGGTCGTGATGTGGTCACAGATGTCAAGCGCAATGATGTTGGCACCGTCTGCCGCCAGTCGCACCGCGTGCGCACGACCAATACCGCGGGCCGCGCCGGTGACGAGTGCAACTTTGCCGTGTAAAGGTCCATATGTTGGCGAATCTTGCATCGGCACAACCTATCTTTTGTCGACGTCTCCAGCGGGAACTGGTGCCCGCATCTTAATGTCCGACGCACTAGCCAGATGTTGGCCACCGGGGAGAGGACTGCTATAGACGGGCGTTGGGCGAACGCAGTACCGGTACCAAAGCTCAATCATCGCGCAGCTCGGCCAGGATATGGATGGCCTTCGCACGTTCGTTGTCGCCTAGCCACGGCAGCATCCAGATCATCGCTTCTTCGATCTCGCGTGCCGCTGCCTTGAATTCTTCTTCCATGGCCGTCCTTGCTGGCTCGGTCATGCTATCGCGGTGATGGGCAAATGCCTGCCGCATTTTGACCAGGCGCTCGGCCATCGCGAAACGCTCCGCTGCTGCCGCCGCCGCGTCTCGACCACCGGGTGCGACTGCGGCGGCCGTCGAGGCACCGGCTCCGAGCACGGATGGGGCATCACCTTGCAGGACAGCGTCAATACTGCCGGCTTCCCACTCGATTGCTCGCTCCAACGCCCTGCGTAATCGCGGGCTGAGTCGTCCTGCGCGGTTGGTTTCAATGGAGCGGATCGTTGCTACGGAGAATCCGCCCCGCTCGGCTAACTCTGGCTGGGTCAGCTTCAGCTGCTTGCGGCGAAGCCGCACCTCATCACCGAGCCGATCCCACGACATGGTTCTCATCTTGCCCGATAAACCGCCAAATCTCGCTATCCGCGCCGCCAAATCAGTCAAAACAGCGGTCACACCGCCCTGCGGTTCACGCACCACGCGATCGACCACGAAACACCACATGACATGCGCCAACAACGCATACCGCCGCCGGGCACACCAACACAGCCAGACCCCAAAACAAAGTATTTAGCGGCAAAACCGCCAAAAACGCTAAAACAGCTGTTAGATTTGTCGGTATCTTCACCAGCCCTTGGAAACCAGCAGAAGACACCCGACAAACCAATCTGATGCTGCTAGCAAAACACACGGAGGACCCCATGACCACACCCCCTGCAACAGACGCCCGCAACCTAGCCCGACTGTTCTCGTCCACCCAAATCCCCAGCACCGGAAGACTTTTCCACACCGACCATGATCTGCCCTGCAGCAAAGACCCCGAGCTATTTTTCAACCCCCACCAAAAACGCCGGGCCATCGCCCAATGCGCCCACTGCCCCTTCCGGGGCCGCTGCGGCTACAACGCTGTGGCCACCGGCGCCACCCACGGCATCTGGGGCGGCGTCATCTTGCCCGGCGACTACCCCAAACAACTCCGACTCATCTACGCCCGACTGGCCAAACAATTCGAGCAACGGCGTCACATAGAACTAGGCCATGCCCCCACCGCGCCGCTACCCGCATTCAACAACTACCCCACCGATGACGAAATCCACGTTATCAACGGCGCCGCCTAGTTCCTTCCCGACAGCGGAAAAGCGAATCACCTTAGACATCAATACTTTTGACGTTGGCGACTCTTTCGCCGCAGCCAGGCGTATGCCAGCCAAGCCGTCACTGGTGATGTCTTAGGCTGGCTGGCTAGTGACTGTTGTCAATGAATGGAGCGGCGTTGGCCACCCTGTTTAGACTCGCCACCTTGGCCATGGACGTCGTCTCGGTGCTCATCGGCGTCTACCATTTCCTGCTCGGTCAATGGTCGATACCCGGCGCTGGCCCGCTCAACCCAACCATAGACTCGCGCGAACGTTTCTTCGCGGCGCTGTTCATCGGTTTTGGCGCGCTGTGGATATGGGCCGCACGACAGACCCCGATCCCGGTGCGGCTGGTGCGGGCTCTGTCGTTGGTCGTATTGCTGCAGGCCGCGGGTCGGGTGATATCTGTTGTCGCGGCTGGCTGGCCGCATTGGCTGCAAACCGGTGAAGCAGGCATCGAACTGCTGCTTCCCATCATGTTCTGGTGGTTGTCTTCGGCCGATCAAGGCGACAGACCTCCGGCTCACCTATAGCTCGTCGACCAGATCTACCAGGTCCTGCCAGGATGAGTCTGCACCGAAATACCGGTCAAGGGCCGCTAATGCCGCGTCACGCAGTCGCAGTGTGCTATCCCGCAGCACCGTCGTGATCAGCTCTTCAAGCTCAGTGTGGGTATAGCGCATCGGCGCGCTTGGATCGATAAAGAAATCTTGCAGGTAGCCGTCGCTGTCAAACGTGACGGTCACCATGTCGCTGACCGGCTCAAAATTCAACCCTTGCTGGGCGATGGCGTTAAATTCCGCCGCCCGGGCCCGCGTCACCCGCACTCCTTTTTCGATCGCGGCGACGTATTCTTCGTCAGTCACGGTGCTCCTTGATCCGTCCCACGGCTCTTACCCCGTCCCTCCCGGCGGCCTTTGACAGGCTCGCTGTTGGGTGGGGCTACCACCTTCAACTTGCGGTCCTGGTAAAGCTGCTTGTGGTTCTCATTGCCCGATGAACCGCCCCGCGGTCCACCCATCAACGGCGGCATCATCGCACCCATCGCCGGACTAGCCGTCGAGGCAGACTCCGGTAGTGGACTGGCAGACACCGGGGCCGACATCGGTGCTGCTTGCGTCGGTGTCATGCCCATAGGCGCCGCCAGCGGGCCGGAGATCCCGGCTGGTTCGGTGTCCCCCGCGGCGCTGCCGCCTTCATGTGACGGCTTCATATCGTCAGTGCTGTTTGGTGATTCAGGCGTCTGCGAGGGCTCCCCGCCGTGTGGCGAGCTTCCACCGGCCGGGTGTGGCTCAAGTCCGTTCATCATCGGCGCTGCCGCCTGCATACCCTTCAACGCATTCTCACCCACACCGACAAGACCGCCTAACGTGCCCCCGAGCCCGCCCATCACACCGCCGATGATCGCCGGGACCACCTGCGGAAGTTCTTCCACACCGGGCGCATTCACCAATGGATTACCGGGTACCGGATCCACAGCACCAGGTGGCCAGCTCGGGCCGCCGCTGCTCAAAACTTCCCCTACACCCGATCCCTGATCAAGCGGGGCCAGCGGCGCACTGGCCGGAGCCGATTCGGGCCTGCGTACACCCACCAGAGCATCCCCAGGACCCGTGGCCCGTATGGCGTTAGGCGAGTCGGTGGGCGCACCTGGCGGCGGGGTGGGCGAGCACAGATCCGTCATGCTCGTCGCGAACGTGTAATTGGCGAAGCCGGTAGTCGATGCCTGATAAAGCTGCCCCAGCTTGACCTGCGCACGGCTCACCGCCGCACTGAATTTTCCTCGACTGCGCTCATTGGCCTCCCGGGCCACCCGTAACTCACGTTCGCTATCGATCACCGCGTGAAATTGCGGGATCTCTGTGGTGGCCTTGCGGAAGCTCTCCACATGAATGCTCGCCTGGCTGGCTAGCCCACGCACATAGTCAGCGTGACCCTGATACCAGCCCTGCAGCGCACGCATGCGGCTGGTAGCCGCATCAGCACTCTCAGAAACCCAGCCCTGCTGGGTTTTACTGACCGCAGCCCCCAACAGTTCGGCGGCCCGTTCCAGCCGATCGGCATCTAAACGCAGGCTCGCTTCGGCGCTATGCCATGCCTGTACGCCCAATCCGGCGCGACCGGCCTCGATCAAACGGGCTATATCGCGCGGCTCGGCGGGAACCTCACCAGCCGGTGCCGTCGCACCCCCTGGTGTGTTCACTCCCTGCCCACCCGGTAGCGCCGAAACCCCCGGCGACGGTGTCACCCCCGCAGGTGATGCCACGCCTTGTTCACCCAGCAGTGCCGCAGACGCTGTCTCCTGGTCGTCGTATGCGGTGGCGCCAGCATTGAGCAGCACCCCGAACTGCCGTGCCATACCGTCGGCCATCGCCGTAAACGTACGCGCTAAACAGATCTGTGCGCTCAACCGCGTACTGGCAGCCACCGATATGACATCCGGCGCGCACGGCTGCACTTGGGCTGTTCCCGATACCGCGTTGGCCGCTGCCGCGTCAGCCTGAGATCCGGCTGCCCTCAATGTTGGGGTATCGACGCGCAGAGATTCCACCGTCGGACCGGCTAGGTGCTCAGTGTTCGCCGATTAACGTCCTCGGCCGCGGCATAGGAGTCAAGGTTGGAGCGGATATGGCCCGCGACGCCCTCGCAATATGACCCTAGCGAGCGTCCCGTTTCGGCGCGGGCCTGCAGAACCTCCTGAAGAGCTGCACCCACCGTCGATGATCCGATTTTGCCGAACATCGCCCGAGCCCGCGTCAACGTCTCGGAATCCACGTTGAGTTGCTCACGCACCCGAGGCGCCTCAGCGTCCCACCACCGGGCATGTTCATGCCATTCGTCGAAGTCGAGCATCACGTTGTCGGCCACGGCCCTTACCTCCCGCCTGCGTGCTTGCTGCTTTGCCAGCCTAACAACGAAGCGTGTCCCTACGCATCGGTCGAGCTGGGGTTGTTCATCAAAAATCGATGGTCCGCCGGTACTGGTCGACATCAGCCAAGCTGGGCCATCCACGTGATGGCGGCAATGCGATCCCGCTCTCGTTGGCCCTTAACCGAGCATCAGCGCGGGCCCGCATCAACGCCAATCGATGCAACCGCATAATCCGATCCGCCAACACCTCAGCACCCCACGACTGGGCCGCCTCGGGCTCGACCTGAACACGCACACCCGCACCCGACGAATCGATTTCGATCATGAGCGCCCCATCGGCCGACCATTCAACAACCGTGGGTTCAGATTCGTCTTGGTCGGTCACCGCCACTGCTCCCTCGCCAAACATCCCAATTTAGGCGCCGGCCGGCACCTTGGGCCCCGGTGACGGTGCCACCCCGGAACCGGCCAACTGGGCTGGATCTAACCAGCCCAGAAAATCAGCCATGGGCAATGCGCTTTGCGGCTGCAACTGCCCATCAAGCCAAATCTTGCCATTACCCATATACATCACCGGCTCACGGCTCTTGAATTGGGCGATCGCAGCAGGGACTAAATGACTCGGATCTGCCGGCGTGGTCACCGGTGTCCCCGGCGGCGGCAAGTCAACATTGACCGACTTCCAGCCATCAGTGACGGTCGATCCGTTTAACACAGCGTGCATCGCCGCGGCGTCCTGCTGTGAAGCAGCAGTCACCAACGATCCATCCGGCATCTGCACCGCACACGCCGAGTCCCCACTGGAGCTGGCCGGCGCCGCACTCACCGGCGTGGATTGCTGCAGCGGCCGCGCCGACGCCGCCGCTGGGCTCTTGTCGCTGTCTGCAGGCTTGTCGTTGCTCGCATCACCGGTCTTATCCGTGCCGTCATCGGACTTGCCGTCGACAAAATCTGCTGACTTAGCCCGAGCCCCAGATCCCTCATCACTCAATCCATCACCACTGCCATGCCCGGCGAACTGGCTCCCCAACCCCGCCAAACCACCCAACGCATCCAACGGCAAAGAACCCCCAACCCCACCCAAAGCACCAGGAATCGCCGAACCCAGACCCGCCAACGGACCCAACATCGACAACGGAACACCCATACCCCCACCAGGCAACCCCATACCCGCCAACGGATCCATCACCCCAGCAGCAGCCCCACTACCGCCGCTACCGGCAGGATCACCCCCACCCGCCCCGCCAGATCCCGCCCCACTCCCCCCACCGCCATTACCGTCGTTATTGCTGTCAGTGTTGCTACTTTTAGGTTGCTGGCTACCGGCGGTGTTGCGGTAATCATCCCCCAACGCGGTCAGCAATTCAGCCTGCTTTTGACTATCCACCTTGGCGCTATCCAACAACTGCTGTATCTCACCAAGTTTGCCATCAACAAACTGCTGAAACGCGTTGAGCGCCATAGGATTATTGGCCAAGTTCGCATCAGCCGCCAACTGCTGATGTTTGGTCGTGATCTCGGTAATAATCCCCATGACTTTCGATCGCATCTGGTCATTCGACGCAAAAATCTGCTTCAACAGATCGGCCAGCTTCTCATCGGTCAACGCCACCGAATCACCGGCCTGCTGGTAAACGCTGCCCGCCTGGCCCGCGCCCTGTTGTAAACCTCCCGGCCCCACAGGAACCGGAGGCGGCCCATTCAACGGCGGAGCAGAACCAAGCGGCCCAGACCCTCCGTTGCCGTAAAGAATCTGATTGACCTGCTTAGCCCTTGCCAGGTCATCACCGCCATCATCATCGTCATCACCGCCGAACAAAGCCTTAATGCCCTCAAGAAGAAGTCGCGTAGCAGGCCCCAGCAGCAGATCCTCAACCGGACTGTCCCAGAATCCCATCGGCGCACATCCCCTCGTAAACAATCACCACGAACTGCACGTATTGCCAAAAAACGCTACTGCCGGCAATCCCGCTACGCGACGGTCAAGCGAGCATCGCCGACCGCACTCCAGGCTGTAGTAGTCGATCGACCATCGTGACAGATTGGCAATAAATCTGTCGCATCAATCAGTGCGAAACCTATTGGTAGACAAGCGGTCTACCAAACAGTGCGCGAGTAAAAATGCCCAAAAATCGGTGGTCCAGTTGAAAAGCATTGATACGCCTACTGACTCAGGTTGGCGTTAATGCTGGGATCAGCACTCGGGTAAGCATGGGCTTTCCAGTATTGGGGTGGCGCCTCGGAGAGATATGCACTCCCCGGCGTTCGTTGTGGCATAAGCCGCAAGTGCAACAGATGATTTGTCCATGGGTCTGCCACACAGCGACCAGCGAAGGGGAAGAGCCGCCATGGAGGAGATCACCGACAGCAGGTGGATAACCCGCCAGGAGCTAGCCAACCGCTACGGACTGCCCGCTAAGACGCCGGCCGAGTGGGCGTCAAAAGGAACGGGGCCTCCCTATGCCAAGTTCGGCCGTCACGTTCGATACAGACTCAGCGATGTTGTGGCTTGGGAAACAACGCAACTGAAGCCAAGCGAAGGTTGTCCGCGTAGCGTTCCGCTAGTCGGCGGCACGCGATACAAAACATTGGATGAATGACTCCTGCTGTTGGGCCAAATCTCAACCCGAAAACCTCAAAACAAACTTTTCGTAGTTACGAACCTGCCTGGTTTTGGGGGTTCTGCACGGTTCCACAATGAACGCCCCCTCCCGGAAGTAACGACCATGGCAGGAAAACCACAACTCAGGATCGGAACACACGGCAAAATCAAACGCGTTTACAAAGGTGGAGGCGTTTGGTTAGCGCGTTGCCGTTATCGTGACACCGACGGTGTAACCCGTATAGTCCAGAAGCTCGGCCCAGTTGACGAATATGACAAGCACGGCAAGCTGGCAAAAGACGCCTTGATTGCCGCCCTCGTTGAGCGTAAGCGCTCAATCAACCATGGCGAAATCAGCCCGGATACAAAAGTAATTGACCTCGTAGAGCAGCACCTTGCTCGGCTGGCCGAGGATGGTCGCGCACCCACGACAATGTCGACATACCGTTTCGCTACCAACAAACTCAAGAAATTCATTGGAGGGCTGCGAGTGGCCGAGGCCACTCCGGCCCGAATGGACGCCACGCTGAGATCGATGCGCACCGCACACGGCGCGACGATGGCTCGCCAATCGAAGACGGTCTTGCGCGGCGCCCTGCAGCTTGCGGTGATGTCCAGCGCGCTTGCCGCCAACCCGGTGCGTGATGTCCAACCGCTGCGGTCCAAAAACCAACCTAAAGGCGCGATTGCCTTAACTGCTGACCAACTGCGTGAACTTCTCATTAAGCTCCAGGCCTCTAAGTTCTGCGAAAAGCACGATCTCATCGATCCGATTACCTTGTTTATCGCCACGGGCCTGCGGCGCTCGGAACTTCTTGGCCTGCGCTGGGTGGACTTCGAGGAGAAAACCGGCATGCTCATCGTCAGCGGCAAGGTCATCCGCGCACCTGGCGAAGGCCTGTTGCGCGTCGATGAAACTAAGTCGGCTGCCGGCAGACGAACCATTCCATTGCCTAGGTTCGCTGTCGAAATGCTTCAGCAGCGGCGAACTCTGCCGTATCAGGGGCAGCTGAAGATGATCTTTCCCTCCACAGCCGGAACCCTGCGTGACCCGAACAACTTTGGCAAGCAGTGGCGTACGGCGCGGGAGGAACTCGGTGTCGCCGACGTAACCACACACAGCTTCCGCAAGACCGTCGCCACGCTCATTGACGATGAAGGACTGTCAGCCCGGATTGGTGCTGATCACCTTGGCCACAGCCACGTCAGCATGACACAGGACCGTTACATGACCCGGGGCCGCATACACACTCAAGTAGCGAACCTGCTCGACCGAACGGTTCAGGAAAACAAAAACGGCGATTACCCCGAGTGATTTTTAAGGTCTGTCTGGTTGGTGTCTCAACCTCAGGTCAGCCACTTGCCTACCGCGACGTCACACAAGAGCCGAGCGTCATTGCGGACATGACCGAGCCCCCGTGAATTGGTCTGCGTGACCAATCGATCGAGTCAGACCCGTCGGCCCTAAAAACTTTGCTGGCGCTGGATGCCTAGAGGCGAAGGTGCGCATGTGAGACCCCGATAGCTGAGTCACCGGCTCCCATAACCGATGAATAATCGATGACTCAGCGCATTGTGAAACACAAAAACAGCCTCTGACGTGGGGCGGGCGGGGCTCGAACCCGCGACCAACGGAATAAGGGTAGTGAGACGCCGCGTGGTCCACCATCACCACATGCTCAGCAGCCCACAACGTCGAAAACCCGCAGTCCTGTGCGGCGACCGCGACGGCATCGATCACCCCGCGATCAGCACCCGCCCCGATACCGATGGCGGCCAACCCTAAACGCACCCTACGGGTCATTGCACACCAACCCGCAACACCCGGCTATTATAAATATTCACATCTTCGGCCGAATCTCCTTATGCTGCTAACTGTTTCGGAATGCGGGTGATTACTGGACCGGCAATAAGAACCAGGACAGCGGCAGCCGCAGCGAAGGCGAGACGGTAGCCGGTCAACGACAAGCCGTCACCGGTAGTCGCAGTTACGGATTCGGCGATTCCGGCCAGGACGGTGGGGCCGATGGCGCTGCCGATCTGCAGAGCGGTGATGGTCAGAGCAGACGCCATGCCATGCGCAGCAGAGGGCACATCCTGGAGACCCACGGCGATAAGGGCCGGAAACGCCAGACCTTGTCCGATGCCGGTAATCACCAAACCGGCGAAGATCGTGCCGAGATAAGGGCTATGCGCGTCGGCGGTGCACCACAACAAGACCCCAAAGGCCGTGAGCGGGACACCCAGCGCCAGCAGCGTTCGGGGCCCACGCGTTTTCATCAACCGACCAGCCAATAGTGCGCTAATCGCCACGGCAACGCTGACCGGAAGAATCGCCAACCCCGACAAGGCGGCCGACATACCACGCAGCTGTTGTAGATAAAGCGGAAGAAAAAAGAGCGAACCGCCGGCAACGCAGAAGAAGAACACACACGCCACCACGGCCGCGATGCGCACCGAACCCAAGCGCAACACAGCCCGATCCAGCAGCACCTCTTTGTTGTTGTCCACACGGCTGCGTCGCCACCATAGATAGCCCGCGCTCGCGGCAGCTGCAAGCAGCACCGCGGCACACGGAAGTCCATGGCGCTGCGAGGCCACGTCGGCGGCAAGAATCATCAGGATGATCGCGGTGACCAGCGCGCCCGCCTCAACACGATCGAATGGCCGATGACGTCGACGTGCACCGACCGGTAGCCACCGCATAGCGGCCACCACGGTGAACACAGCCGCCAGCACTTGCAGAGCAAACACCCAGCGCCAGCCCAGTGCTGTGGTGATTACCCCGCCAAGCACCAAACCGGCCGCGTAGCTGCCGCCCTGCGTTGAGGAAAACACGCCCAGGGCACGCGAACGCATCGGATCACTCGGATACACCGACGCCAGCAAGGCGGTGGCCGCCGGCATCATGATCGCCGCACCCACACCCTGCAATACTCGCCCGACCACAACCACCCAGAACACCGGCGCGATGAACGCCAACACACCACCGGCGACCATCATTGCCAAACCCCCCACACCAAAACCTGGCGGCGCCGCAGCCTATCGGCCAACGCCCCACCACACAGCAACAACCCGGCAAAGGCCAACGCGTACCCGCTGACCGCCCACGACAAACTCTGCGTCGACGCACCGAACTGCGCCCCCATGGACGGCAACGCACTATTGAGGATCGCTACCCCACCAGTGTCCAATCCGGCCGCCGCGCTCAGCACGATCAGCGGTAAATACCGCTGCAGTCGGCTACTCCCCCGTGCAGGACCGACCACGCCGCATGTTGTCTCCGGCTCGCCCGAGTCCACCGCAGACGAGAACGACGAGACTGGATCGCAGGTAGGGACAGGCACGCATAACTCCTTGATTCAATGCGGCATGCTCGGGCAAACAACCGAGCGCAAGATTGGGTACAAGCATGATCTGCCGCCAGTCTGACCCCAACTACACATCACAAACCGGCGGGGGCGTAGCGCACGGTCACCATTCAACGGCAATACCGGCTTCTCGGGCCAAGCTCGCTGCGAGCCCGAAAAGATCGCCCCCCTGGATCGTCGCCCCTTTTAGACTGGC
>JAIENC010000156.1 GCA_019751635.1 Mycobacteriaceae bacterium | reverse complement strand
GGCACCACGGTGAACGACACCACTGCCGACCATGCAGTGGGCCGGTCAGCTACCAGCTTTGTCAGCACCAGCAGGCCGGCCGCGGCGACACCCACCGCAATGGCACTGGGTAGCCGTGCGGTGAATTCGTTGATCGGGACCCACGACAACCACGCGCGCATCACCAGGTAGTACAGGCCATGCACGGCATCGAAATTCAACAGCAGACGCAGGAGGTCAATCTCGGACCTATCGGCGGCGGCAACCGTGGCGGCCTCGTCAAACCAGAATGACGGCCGCCATGACAGCAGCGTCGTCGCCAACGTCGCCACCATACCGGCCACCCAGGGCTCGACGCGGTCAGCCAAGCCACACCAACCACGGTGCACCCCGGCGAGGCACGGCTAAGTCACGCACTACCAGACACGGATGTAATCGATAAGCATTTCTGCAGGAAAATTGCCCAACCGTGGATCACCAGCGCCCGGCCCGCCAACCGCAAGGTTGAACACCACCGACATCAAATAACCGGGCTGATTAAACGGCCACACACCGTGTATCGGTTTGGCCGGCACACTGAGATAGGGCGCCGCGCCGTCAACGTAATCTCGCCAAAATTGAAAGCCGTCCTCGTCCCAGCGCATTCGCCAGGTGTGCCAGCCCCCGTCCACCAATCCGGGGATGGATTTGCCTTCCCAGGTCTTGCCATCTGATCGGGCGTGAACTGTCGTGCCGGCAGGCCAATCCCCGTTGCCGTACCACTCGACCAGGTCAACTTCGCCGTCAGGAAGCGGATCCTCATTCACCGCCCAAAACGCCGGCCAGCAGCCCGTGGTGAGGCAGTTTAATTTCATCCGGGCTTCCCAGGTGTGGCCGATCCCGCCTTTCCAGTTGCTGTGGATTTTTCCGCTGTAGTACTGGGCGGGGAAACCCTCTTGCGTGGCGCGCAACACAAGGTTGGAATTGCCGTCGAGGAACACGTTGCGGGTGACGTAGTGCCCTTCCAGAGGCGGGTAGACGTCTTCGTCCCAGTCCCAGACTGTCCACTTGGCCAGATCGGGGCCTTGGCCCGCCGGGCCGTTGAAGTCATCCTCAAAGAGGTAACCGCCAGCCGGAGCGCCAGCTGCTGGCGCAGCCGGGGCAGGCAAGCGACCAGCGCCCAGGGTGGGCACGGAAGCCTCCGCCAGTGGGACCGGAACCGCGGCAGCGAGCGCGCCAATTCCAGCCATAAACAGCATGCTGCGACGATCCATCTCCGGCACGGCTACCGATACAAGCAGGAACGACCAACCCAGCGCAATTCGTCAGGCGCAGCACACGCTTTAGCGGCCGATGCCGGCCACATAATCACGTGCACAGCGCAACGACGTTTCTCCCCCGTCAGTCCTGTCTACCCGGCGAAAGCGCCGCCCCAGCCCAGCTCACCCCAACCAGAAATCTTACTATTGTTTTATAAAAATCTTATTTTTCTTATTTTTGATGTACGGTGATCCACCATGGACTTCACCGGCCGGCACGTTGACAGTGCTCACCCAACTCGCGCCATCGCCCCATCCCGCGGCCGCGCCGGTTGGCAGCCATCAACTCCCAAAGGGGGTCTTTACCCCAGGACGATCGGCGAGAATGCGGTCATACTGGGCGCCGGGATAGCGGGTCTGCTTGCCGCTGCGGCACTTTGCGCGTTCTACAACTCGGTCATCGCGGTAGAACGCGACGCATTACTCGATCGTCCCGCCCCTCGCAGAGGCGTACCGCAAGGGCGCCATCTGCATATGTTGCTCAGTCGCGGCGCCCCCGTCATGGCTGAACTTTTTCCCGGACTGCTCGACAAACTCACCGCAGCGGGGGCCGTCGTCTTCGACGACGGGGACTTGTCGCAGCTGTATGCGCGCATCGGCCGCTACGAGTTGAAACGTTCAGGCGCCCTAGCCGATCCGGCGGCGTTGGCGGTACATCTGGCCAGTCGACCGTTCCCGGAGTTCCAGCTGCGCCGACGTGTTGCAGCTCTGGGCAACGTGAGAATTCTGGACAGACACGACGTCGTCGAACCCGTGACTGCCGATGCCGCCGTGGTTGGAGTTCGAATCATCAACCGCAACAACGGATTATACAATACTTTGGCTGCCGATTTGGTGATCGACGCCATGGGCCGAGCGGCACGCACCCCAACATTTTTGGCGGAACTGGGATATGGCCACCCACCTGCGAAACGGTCCGAGGTCAGCGTGGCCTATTCGAGCCAGCCGTTGAGCATTCCCCAGGGATGCATCGCCGAACGGCTGGCACTGTTTAACCACGGGATCAACAAACACCGTGGCCTGCCGATGGCCTGCGAGCACGACACCTGGATGCTGGCGATCGGACACAGCGCCAAAGCGGGGCGCCCACCTGCAAATTTCACCGAGATGCTGGCCCTGGCAGAACAATCTCTACCGGCGTCGATCATGGCCGGATTAGGTAAAGCGCAACCCCTGGGGCGGACCGCGATCATGCGAAACGCCACAGCGGTGTGGCGTCGCTTTGATCAGATGCCGAGATTCCCGTCGGGTCTTTTGGTGATCGGGGATGCGTTGCGCAGCCTCGACCCCACCTACGGGCAAGGCATGACAATGGCCGCTCTGCAGGCCATGACTTTGCGCAACTGCCTGCAGAGCGGCGCCACCGATCTGGCGCCACGCTTCTTTAGCGCTACCGCCCGACAGATCGGCCCAACATGGGTGGCCAACCAGGTCCGCGACCGCATGCTTTCCCCCACCAGCCAGCCACACTCACTGCGACAGCGAGTCATGGGCTGGACCGCCCAGGCGGCGTTGAACGCCGCCGGCAACGACATCATTGTGACCGAACGTTTCTTGCGGGTCATGAACCTCATTGACTCACCGGCACGGCTACAAGACCTCCGACTGTTGCCCCGCATCCTGGCGATCAACGCGCGCTCTCATCGAATAAGTAAGCGCCCCAATCTGATCCAGTTTCGCCACAGCGTTTTAACTCGTAGCCGAAAAGAGGCACGCCATGCATATCACTGACGAAATGATTTATCGCTTTGCCCCGTTTGCGGAAACGCTCGGCATTACTTTTCCCGAACTAAAGGCACACCGAGTTCAGGCATATTTACCTGTCAAAAACGAGTTCACCACACTCGGCGGCGGACTTCATGGTGGCGCAATCATGAGCATCTGTGATGTCGCGTCCGCCGTGTGTGTGGCACTGAATATCGATGACGGAAAGGTTTGGAGCACAGCCGAATCCAACAGCTACTTCCTCCGGCCAGTCCGGCATGCGGCTACCGCCACCGCCACTCCGATCAAGCTTGGAAAAGCTTTGACAACGGTCAAAACTGAAGTTCACGACCACACCGGCACACTCTGCGCCTATACCACCCAAATAATCTACCTAACCCAGGCAACTGGAACACATTCCTTAAGGCCGTAGACCGAATCATCAACACTCACGCGGATACCCGGCTGAGCGAAAACGGGTACCGGCAAGCACACCGGCCTCGGTAGATTGGCAAAGACGCCAGCAACATTGCTCACTGATCTGGCCGGCCTGGCCAGAAACTAACAGCTCCAGCGATAAACCCGAACAGCGGATCCGGCATGAGACGCAGGGCCGCGTTTCGGGCAAGTTCTAGTGCAGCCAATCGTGGAGCAGCAAAGTATGACCCGGCCTTAGACGCACCGTAGAGCGTCCACATCCTGGCCCGCCGGCGCGACAGGCCAGACGTGCCGCGGTAGGCCAAAGTGATGGCATCCTCCATGGCCAGGGCCGCACCTTGACAGAAGGTGGGCCGCATAGTGTGGGCCGCGTCGCCAATCAAAACAGCTTTACCGCAAACGAGTTGACGCGGGGGCCGGGCCTCGAAGATCTCCGGTGTGATCATTTGTTCGGTTGCCACGGCATCGATTAATTCCGGTAGCGAAGCCGGCCAGTCCCGAAAAGCACCCAGCGTGGTGCCACGCATTCGTGATCCGCCATAGACATAGGTTCGGCCATCGTTGAGCGGCAGAATGCCGAATTCAGCGTGACGTCCCCAGATCGAGCCGAAACCGGTAGCCAATTCGCAGTCTACGATCCATGCCCACCCAGTGATGCCGGTGGACCGCAAGGGTGGCGATTGAGGCCACAACGACCTCCGCACCACACCCCTGGCGCCATCGGCACCAACTACCAGATCAAACCGATCACTGGTGTCACCAAAGTAGATAGTCCCATCCCGACCGACCCTGGTCACGCTGCACGAATACTGCACACACTCGAAAGGAGAAACCGAGTGGACGCAACTGGATTGGTGAGACTGGATGACGTTCGCGCCGCTGAAAAAATATTGGACGAAGCGATCGCTAAACGCGATTTGCTTCGCGAGCCAGATAACTGGCCAGGCGCATACGAAACGTTGAATCGCAAGGGCCGCAAGGTAATTCAACTCGAGAGTTTGAACCTCGAACTCGCCGAGGCAGCGGATGCCGCTGTGCAACGCGCCCGACGGCGAGTTATCGCGGTGCGCCGCGCTTGGCTTGGCCTCGACGATGGCGGTCGGGCCGGGGACGGAAAGGAGCTGTGATGCAAAGGATTGAGGATTACGGCCTGTTGGGTTTGGGTTCTGTGACTGAAGCTGCCGTTCCGCACCCGCCGAACGCCGTACCCATCGTGGTCGTAGAGCGTCAACACGCGAAGCCTGCGAACCTGATCGCAGCTGCTGTGCGTAAAACGGTACCTGGAAACGCGGAACGCATCGGCAGCCGAGATGCAGATGGACGGCTGTGGGTCAGCGAAGCCCAAGCCAGTGCAGGCACTTTAGGTGAAGGGCGGTATGCCCCTGGCGAGACGGTGCCGGTGTGCACCGACTCGACATCGGAGCGGCAGCATGCCAGCAGACGCTATTAGCGCGTCGGTTGCGCCGAGCAGACATCACCGGTGGATTTTCGGATCGCGAGGCACGGCCCGGCGGCAAAGTTCGGGTGCACTAAATGTTGACGGAGCGTGAGCAAGCAGCCAGCCTCTACGGCGTGGTCCGTGGTATGCGCAGTAGCCGACCGCGCGGCGCCGACATGAGTGAAGTTACTCGTGGGCGGCTTGCCCGCCTTGATCAAGCCGCCGCCGCAATCGCTAGTGCTATCGGCACGCCGCGGATCTTGGTGCGCGAGCCCAGTGACCCTCAGCTGACCCAGATGGGCGAGCACGTGAACCGCATCCGCGCATCGATCAGTCAAGGACAGCGATAGGTGGGCGGGTCGCAATCTTGCCTGCTACCTGTCCGGACACCGCCACGGTGGTCAAACATTTTCGTGCACAGATCAGGAACTTTTTTCCAAGGAGGTAGAGCCTGATGCCGGCTACTTCTAAGCCGCCCTCGCTGAAAATCCTGACCGGCCGGGGCCGCGGCAAGGATAGCGCTGGCCGGCCGATTCCAGTGCCGCCGAAATTTCTGCGGGAGGCACCACAACCACCTGAATGGCTGGCAGGCGAAGCGTTGGCGGAGTGGGAACGGATCGCGCCAGGTCTCGAACAGCTGGACCTGCTCAAAACAGCCGACAGGGCGATGCTGGCCGTTTATTGCGAGACGTGGGCGCGTTTCGTGGATGCGGTCGCCGAGTACAAGCGGCATGGCTTGGCGTTGACCAACCCGGATAGCGGGCGGGTGGGAAAAAATCCAGTAGTGGCTATTGCTGAGGTTGCTGCGAGCCAGCTGCGTGTGTATGCAAGCGAGTTCGGGTTGACGCCGGCCAGTGAACGCAACCTCGATAAACCGCTGAAGGCGAGTGACATCGACGATAGCCCGTTCGCTTGGCATCCGCCGCAGGTATGAAATCGGTTCGGCACCGTGGTGCCGAACCGATTGCAGATCCGTACCCGCGAGGTCGTTGCCGACGCACATCCTGATTCGCTATTTCTATCGGTAGAAATATCTACTGATCCGCGCCCGCCAACGCCCCGTTTTCCCGCGCCCATCCGCCTCTAACACCAACGCGGTCGCCATCGCCCGCTGACCAGTGGTCATGCCGTTTTAGGGCGTTACTGGCTTGCTTGTGTCCAGTGGGTCGCCGAGACGAAAGGTGGAACGTTTTCGGCCCAGTCGTGGACGAGCTCGGCTTCCGGACTGAGCTCCAGCGGCCCGTCTTCGTCGGCGGGATGGACTTTGGCGGCTACTAACTCGACACCGACCAGCTTGAGAACACCTTCAACGAACAGGGCGGCGCGGGCGGCTGCTGACGAATTGACTGGCATAACAAGGGTGGGTTCTTCAGGATCTTCGATAAGAAAACACCCCGGCACAAGATCAGTAATGCGCCGAATCGGAAGCCAGCCATCTTCGCTATAAACCGGCTTGGTTACGGCTTCAACCGTGAACGGCGTCATGTCCATCACCTCCGGTCTTCTTTAGGGGGTGTATACCCCCCTTTTATGGGGGATGTCCACTCCCAGTCTTCTTAGGTGTGCGGCGGCGTTTTTGTCGCCACGGCTATCAGATGGGGTTTTCCCGAAGGTTACCGGCGCGGCCGGCCGCCCACGGTACGGGTCTATCAATCCCGGTGGCGGCGTGAACCGTGGATGACCGTCCGATGTTTCATCATAGGTCCAGCCGGCCGACTCCGCGGCTTCCCAGAGCGGTTTTAAGCGCTTCGGAACCCCCATCCCTAATCACCGCCCTTTCAACAGGTCAACAGTCCGGTAACAGAAATTATTTGGACTCATAGTCTCAACGTCACTGATCGCTATCTGCGACACCCTCTGGGTGTTTGCGGGCCGTGAGGTGATGCGCACTGTCGGCGGCAACCGTACTCTCTGGGCGTACGGTTGCCGTGATCTGCGCTGCGGGATTCATTTGACCAGGTAGGGCTGGAACGGCTGACCCTGCGGTCGTGGGCAGTTGTGGGTCAGCGGCCTATAGTTGCCCGCGACGTCGAAGACCGCGATCAAAGCCTGCAGAAGTTCAGATGACCATTCCCGCAGTGGCCGCGCCTCTATCCGAAGTGCCAACTCGCGACACAAATAATCGCGGTCATCCATAGTCATCGTGAGCCCCTATCCGGTGCCAGCCACCCATCAAGTTCGTCGGCTGCTTGAACAAGTAGCGCGGCAAGCGCCCGCGCCTGCGCCGCGGTCAGCCCCGGTTCGTGAGGTGAATCGACCTCGATCGACGGCATGCGAACAACGCCTTCACGATCCAGGGAACCGTCAGCCCACCGGACCGCCTGAACGGTGACGACCGGTGAACGAAGAGGATCATCGGTGCAGTTGAGTGCAACCCGCGGCGGCGTGAACACATCACAGTGCCAGGCATAGCGTGGCATCCCACCGTTGGGGCCGCCCTCAAACTCGGAAAGCTCCCAAACATCCTCACCAGCCCCCACCGGCGGAACAACATGAGGTTCAGGCAGCAGCGGGAATGCGTTCCGTGCGGCGATCGCTATCCGACGTACCCGCCGCGGCGAAGAATCATCTGCCGAGCCGGACGGGCTAGTGGCGGTCATCGGGCGCCCCACATCCTGAGCTCTTTGACGGCTTCAATGCATAGCCTTGCCAGTTCGTGGAGTTGGTCGTCGCCGAGCTCGTCATGTTCGCCCATTGGGGGATCGACAGAGATGGAGATCGTCGGCTTGGTGATGCCGCCGTCACGGCCCTGGACCGCGGTAGTCATCACCTTCGCGACAGCATCTGTGCCTACGCCAGCTACGACGCGCTCGCGATGATTCCGCAGAAAACGAGTGGCACCGTCACGGGGGCTCCACTCGTACCAGTCGAGGACGACTTCGGCGCCAGGCGGCAAGGGAACGCCGACCGGGGTCACATCCTTGATCGCGCTCATCGCGCCACCGCCTCACGGGCGTCAGCTTGGGCGACCGTAATCAGCTCCTCGCAGCACACGATGGCGGCGCTGATCTTGTCGCTCAACTCCCCGCCGCCGGGCAGACTCAATGCGCACTGGCGGCCAGCCAGGCCTTCAGCAGGCTGGTGCGGCAATCCTGCAGGGAACGTAATGCAGTGTATGGTCATCTGGCTAGCTACCTCTCAGTTGGTTGCTAGCTCGCTGATTTGATTGACCAGTTCACATGTAGTTCATGCTGCCGGGTTTTGGTTTGAAAAACCAGCTCTGAACTGCATAAATCTTGGTGCGCGATACTGGGATTGAACCAGTGACCTCTTCCGTGTCAGGGAAGCGCTCTCCCGCTGAGCTAATCGCGCTAGGGATCAAAGATGGAGGTGGAGACGGGAATCGAACCCGTGTGCACGGCTTTGCAGGCCGTTGCCTCACCACTCGGCCACTCCACCGCTGGGTTGATGTCAGATCCCTCGAGCGGACGACGGGATTCGAACCCGCGACCCTCACCTTGGCAAGGTGATGCGCTACCAACTGCGCTACGTCCGCGCGCAACGAACGAGATTGTCGCCCGGTGCGAAGCAAGACGATAGCACGTGACTGGAATAGCACAAATCCCTTGGCGCAGTCTGGCCTCCGTGTCGCACACCGAGCCGGTCGCGTTCTCGCGAAATGCCGCCCGTGCTAGTCTTCGACGTCGTTCAACTGTCGGCACCGGTCCCGTGGCTCAGTGGAAGAGCGTCCGCTTCACACGCGGAAGGTCGCTGGTTCGATCCCAGCCGGGACCACTTGGTCTGAGACAATTTTTACTTCTCCCGGACTAACACCGGGCGGACCGTGTGCGATCACGCAGCACTCGCCGAGGAGGAGTCGTGCACCGCTGGCTAGTTCCGCTGATCACTGTCATCGCGATGACAGTCGTTGCCGTTCCACACGCCTTAGCCGGTGACGCTCCGATCGGCCGACTCGGTGACACACTGCGCGTCGATACCGGCAATGTGGTCGCCGATATCACCGTCAGCAGTGTCATACCGGTCCCGCCGCCGCCAGGGTTTGGTTTCCAGCGGGCCGGCAACCCGGTGTATGGCAGTCCTGTCGGCGACGAAGTTTGGCGCGCAGACGTGGCAATACACACGATCAAAACACCGAACCCGTTCCAGTTGGCGACTGATTTCACCTTTGATGGGGTCACCCCCGTTGGGGACGCGTACACATCCCGACCTTCCGACGCACCCGACGCATTGGGCTACGCGCTGGCTAACACACCGACAGGCGCAACGGTGCGCGGTGGCGTGTATTGGGACGTCTACCGTGATCTGGTCACCACCGTGATCCTGCTGAACAAAAAGACCGGCGCCCACGTGGCGCAGTGGAACCTCTAGCGCCACATCATGATTGGATAGACAGCCCCGAATCGCCGACCGTATCAACATCACCGGTTAGCGCCAAGAGCCGCGAGGTAGCCCGCAAATATTTTTTCCGGTAACCGCCGGCCAGCATGTCAGCACTGAAGATGCTGTCCAACGCGGCCCCGGAAGCCACCACCGGGATACCGGCGTCATAAAGCCGATCCGTCAGTGCAACCAACCTCAGCGCAACGTTTTGGTCGTCGATGCCGTGCACTCCGGTGAGAAACACCGCAGTAACACCCTCGATGAGCGTCAAATACCGAGACGGATGCATGGTTGCTAGGTGCGCACACAGTGCATCGAAGTCGTCAAGGGTGGCGCCAGCGACACGCACAGCGCTCGCAGCAACCTGCACATCGGACGGCGGCGACGGCGCGGGCGGCAACGCGCGATGCCGATAATCCGGCCCCTCGATGCGGACCGTAGTGAAAATACCTGCCAGCGTATGGATTTCGCGTAGAAAATCTTGGGCAGCAAAGCGCCCCTCACCGAGTTGCTCAGGCAGAGTGTTAGAAGTGGCGGCCACCGACACACCCAAGTCGACCAGCAGCGAGAGCATCCGCGAGATCAATGTGGTGTTACCCGGGTCGTCCAACTCAAACTCGTCGATACACAGCACGGTGTATTGGGATAACAAGTCAATGCACTCGGTGAAACCGAAAACTCCAGCAAGTTGGGTTAATTCACCAAACTTCGCAAACGCTTTAGGGTGAATCGGATCATCAGGACCCGTACCAGGCAGTTGATAGTAGGTCGATGCCAGCAGGTGGGTCTTGCCTACGCCGAAACCGCCATCCAGGTATAACCCCACCCCAGGCAACACCGCCCGCCGCCCGAACAGTTTTCGGCGACCAGCTCGACGCTCGACAGCCTGCCGGCAAAACTCTTGGCAGGCCTGTACCGCAGTCAGCTGGGTGGGCTCAGCTGGATTCGGGTGATAAGTCGTGAAACGAACCTCGGCGAAAGCCGACGGCGGTCTAAGCTGAGCGATCAGCTGCCCCGGCGAGACACGGGGATGCCGATCCACCAGCCGCCCCACCCGACCGGAGGCAACATCGGCAGCCGATGAGACAGGTCCAGGCATGCACGCACTGTAACGGCGTGCTGCAATCATCTTCATGTCCGACCTGGAATCCGGCACCGCCGCAAACGTGGACCACGACACCGGACCGCAACTGAGCTTGCTGGGATCGGCCCATCAACTCGATATCAACGAACTCCGTCGACTCTACGACTATCCGCAGCAAGAACCTGGCGTCTGGATACGGGCCAACTTCATCGCCAGCATCGACGGCGGCGCTACCGCCGGAGGGGTCACAAGCACACTGAGCGGGCCCGGGGATCGTTTTTTATTTAATCTGTTGCGGTCGCTGGCAGATGTCATTCTGGTCGGCGCAGGCACCGTGCGAATCGAAGGCTACGCCGGTGCGCACCTAACCGTCACGCAGCGCCAGCACCGTCAGGACCGCGGACAAAGCGAAGTTCCCCAGCTGGCAATCGTCACTAACGCCGGGCACCTGGACCGTGCGATGCCGGTGTTTACTCGAACCGAGGTATCACCATTGATATTGACCTGCGCTTCGGTAGCCAAAGAGACTCGCCACCGCCTCACCGGACTCGCCGAGGTGGTCGACTGCTCGGCAGAAAATCCCCACACCGTCGACGAGGCCGTGATGGTAACCAAGTTGGAAAACCGCGGTCTGCGCCAGGTATTGACCGAAGGCGGCCCTACCCTGCTGAACTCATTCATCGAACGAGAGATGCTCGACGAATTGTGCCTTAGCCTCTCCCCCCACCTGGTGGGCGGCCAAGCCAGCCGGATCTCGACGGGTCCAGGAGAGGTACTCACTCGGATGCGTCGGGCCCACATCCTCGCCGACGAGTCCGGCTACCTATACACCCGCTACGTCAAAAGTTGAGCCGGGCAATCGAGCCCAGCCTGAAACGGGATGGCTACTGTGGTCGACATGGGTCGGCACGTTACTTTCGCTGCGGTTCTGCTCGCAGTAACTACGATGCTGGCCGGCTGCGTCCCCGGCCTAGCCGCCAGCCCACGTTTTGCCACCAACTCCGGCGCCCGGCCACATAACCCCACCCGCCAGCCGTCGCCGGGCCGGCCGACCCCCATCGCGGCGCCAAAAAACGATTTGCCCTGGCATGACTGCACCGCACACATGTTCAGCGACGCCGGACTCCCCGCACCGGCCGGGGTGCAGCTGGATTGCGCAAGTTATGAGGCAGACCTCGATCCAGTTAATGCGACGAGTGGAACAGTCAGTATCGGAGCGGTCCGGGCCCGCTTGGCAAAGACGCCGCCTGATGCCGGGCCACTAATCTTGACCACCGGCTCCGATCTACCGTCGTCAACACAGCTTCCGGTGTGGTTATCCCACGCGGGTGTTGATGTCCTGGATAGCCATCCCATCGTTGCCGTCGATCGACGCGGTATAGGCATGTCCAGCCCGATTGATTGCCGCGATCACTCCGACCAACGCGAAATGACCGACCAGGCACAGTTCGAGACCGGCGACGATCAAGTAGCCAACCTTGCCGCAATCACCAGTAGCGCCACCACCAGCTGTACCGACGCCCTCGCCCCAGCCAGCTCTGCCTTCGATAACACCCATGCCGCCGGAGATCTTGAACGGTTGCGCACCCTGTGGGATGTACCGGCCCTTGCGCTCGTCGGTGTCGGCAACGGCACCCAAGTTGCACTGGCCTATGCCGGATCACATCCCGACAAAATAGCGAGGCTCATCCTGGACTCTCCGATTGCGCTCGGAGTGAGCGCCGAGGCCGCAGCCGAACAACAGGTCCAAGGGCAGCAAGCCGCACTCGATGCCTTCGCTGCCCAATGCCTGGCAATGAACTGCGCATTGGGCAGCGACCCGAAGGGCGCCGTCGACTCGCTCCTGGCCGACGCACGGACCGGGCACGGGCCCGCCGGCAAATCGCTGGCAGCGGTAACCAACGCGATCAGCACCGCATTGGGCTTTCCTACCGGCGATCGCGTCACTGCCACCCGGGATCTCGCCGAGACACTAGCGGCCGCTCGCGCCGGCGACACCAGCAGACTGTCTACCTTGGTGAGCCATGCCGAGGCGATCCGGGCCACGGACGGTCAATTCGTCAACTCCTGCAGCGACGCTCTTAACCGTCCGACACCAGACCGGGTTCGGGAGCTAGTAGTCGCTTGGGGCAAGCTCTATCCCCAGTTCGGTATGGTTGGCGCGCTTAATCTGGTCCAGTGTCTGCATTGGCCGAGCATCTCCCCGCCACAACCACCCAAGATTCTGCAGAACGACGTCGTGCTGCTGGGTGTGCAGCACGACCCGATCGTAGGACTGGCGGGAGTCGCCGCGACCGCGGCCACCATCATCAACGCGGGGGCAGCTAGCAAGCGGGTGATGTGGCAAGGCATTGGCCATGGCGCTGCCATTTATTCTCCTTGCGCGGCACCACCACTAATCGGCTATCTCAACAGCGGCCTACCCCCTGCAACCGATACTTATTGTCCAGCCTGACCTAGGCCGGATGGCGCCCCGGTGTAGTGTGCGCTGGTGTCGGCAGCTGACTCACTTCGAACCGGTTTGCGCCATGCTATGCAGGCCGCTTGCACTCCTCGCACCAGCGCACCCAGTGCCGCAGCGGTACTGAAATCAGTCTTGTGGCCGTTGGCCATCATGTCGGTGATCCACCGCGGCGTGGTGCTGACCACCAACGGAAATATCACTGACGACTTCACGCCGGTCTACCGGGCGGTGCTCAATTTCCGGCGCGGCTGGGACATCTATAACGAGCACTTCGACTATGTCGATCCACATTATCTTTACCCGCCAGGCGGCACGTTACTCATGGCGCCATTCGGGTACCTCCCGTTTGCGCCGTCTCGCTACTTATTTATCTTGTGCAATATCGTGGCGATCTTGATCGCGGCTTACCTGGTGCTGCGGTTGTTTCACTACACGTTGTCCTCGGTGGCTGCTCCCGCTTTGTTGTTAGCCATGTTTTGCACGGAGAGCGTGACCAACACGTTGGTATTCACCAATATCAATGGCTGCATCCTGCTGCTTGAGGTGTTGTTTTTGCGGTGGCTGCTCGCGGAAAAAGTCAGCCACCAGTGGTGGGCCGGTATCGCGGTCGGGCTGTCTTTGGTGGTGAAACCCGTGTTGGGTCCGCTGCTGTTGCTGCCCCTGCTGAACCGGCAATGGCGGGCGGTGGTGGCCGCCCTCGTAGTCCCGGTGCTCTTTAACCTGGCCGCCTTACCGTTAATCAATCATCCGATGGACTTTTTCACCCGCACAGTTCCCTACATGCTGGGCACCCGGGACTACTTCAACAGCTCCATCTTGGGCAACGGAGTGTACTTCGGCTTGCCGATGTGGCTGATCACCTTCCTGCGGTTGTTGTTTACCGGGATCGCGATAGGCAGCGTGTGGTTGCTGTACCGCTACTACCGCACCCGCGACCCATTATTTTGGTTCACCACGTCAACTGGGGTGCTGCTGCTGTGGTCATGGCTGGTGCTGTCCCTGGCTCAGGGCTACTACTCGATGATGCTTTTTCCTTTCCTGATGACTGTTGTGCTACCGAACTCGGTGATCCGCAATTGGCCCGCCTGGCTGGGTATCTACGGCTTTTTGACGTTGGACCGATGGCTGCTGTTCAACTGGATGCGGTGGGGCCGCGCCTTGGAATATTTGAAAATCACCTACGGCTGGTCACTTGTACTGATCGTGATATTCACCGTGCTCTATTTCCGCTATCGAGACGCCAAGGCCGAAAACCGGCTGGACACCGGGATTGATCCGGCATGGCTGACCAGTGCGCCAAAAGCTAGCCTGCAGGCATGAGTTCCCCAGACGAAGCCAACCCACGCGTGCAGCTCACCGAGGACCAGTGGCGGCAAAAACTCACCCCCGCAGAGTTTGCCGTGTTACGGCGCGCCGGCACTGAACGACCCTTCACCGGCGAGTACACCAACACCACAACCGAGGGCAGCTACCAGTGCCGAGCCTGCGGAGCCGAGTTGTTCCGTAGTACCGAGAAATTCGAATCCCACTGCGGCTGGCCATCATTTTTTGATCCATCAAGTTCCACCGCAGTGATTCTGCGAGACGACCACTCATTCGGTCAGACACGCACCGAGGTGCTATGCGCAAACTGCCACAGCCACCTGGGTCATGTGTTCACCGGAGAGGGCTATTCAACGCCGACGGATCAACGTTATTGCATCAACTCCATCGCGCTGAAGCTAAACCCAACGGACTCCTGACCAACAATCAGGGCAACGAACCAACCAACTGCTCCACCGATACTCGTGGACCGGTGAAAAATGGGGTCTCCGCACGGGTATGCCGCCGAGCATCGGTAGCTCGCAGGTCACGCATCAGATCAACAATGCGATCCAACTCGCTAGCCTCGAAAGCCAGAATCCATTCGTAGTCACCCAGCGCAAACGCCGGTACGGTGTTGGCGCGAACATCCTTGTATCCGCGAGCCGCCATTCCGTGTTCGGTCAACATTCGACGACGTTCTTCATCCGGCAACAGATACCACTCGTGGGACCGCACAAAGGGGTAGACACAAATGTAGGCGCCTGGCTCCTCACCGGCGAGAAACGCAGGGATGTGGCTCTTGTTGAACTCCGCTGGCCGGTGCAGCCCAACACTGCTCCAGACCGGCGTGCAAGCTCGGCCCAGCGCGGTCGTACGCCGAAAATCGGCGTACGCCGCTTGCAAAGCTTCGATGTGCTCAGCGTGAGTCCAGATCATGAAATCGGCATCGGCCCGCAAACCGGCAACGTCGTAGAGCCCACGGACTACCACGCCTCGGTCCTGCTGTTGCTTGAGGAATTCGGCAGTTTCCTGGATCATCTCCGCGCGCTGATCACCAAGCACCCCGGGGCGCGCCAAGAACACCGAGAACATCACATAGCGCAGCGTGGCATTTAAGGCGTCATAGTCGAGTCGGACCATGGATCTATCGTGCCATTCCGTTCTCCAGCGCCCCGAGCACCCGAGCAACCGCCCGGCCAGCCGACGCGATACACGCTGGCACACCTATGCCCTCGAGGTAGTTGCCGGCCACAGCCAGAGACGACGGCAGACCAGCATGTAGCTGCGCTACCACGTCAGCATGGCCAGGGCCGTACTGCGGCATCAGCTCGAGCCAGCGCCGCACACAAACATCGATCGGCTCAACCTCAACACCGAACACGGTAGCCAGGTCCGCCAACGCCCAGGTGATCAGCTGCTGATCGGTGGCGCTAAGAGCTGGATTTTCGGCAGCATCATCAAACCGGCCAAATGACAGCCGCAGCAACCCCACATCGCCGCGCAGCCCCCACTTCTGCGACGACAAGGTGATGGCCTTGACCCGCAGCCGCTCACCGCTGGCCACCAGCACGCCAGAACACCGCGGAAATGGGGTTGCCCCAGGCAGTGCCAGCGCTACCACCGCCGCAGATGAGCTGGCGATCCGGTTCGCTGCCGTGGCGGCAGCTGGCGCAATGTCAGCAAGCAGGGGCGTTAGCCGCGAAGCGGGCACCGCCAGAACTACCGTGTCGGCATGCCAATCGGCGCCCGCGTCATCACGCAGCGTCCAACCGTGCCGGCCCCGGCGAATATGGGCCACCCCGGCCTGGACCCACTGTGGCCGACCACGTCGGACCAGCTCGTCAACCAATACTCGATAGCCGCCGTCCAGCGCACCGAATATCGGTGCATCGGTGACCGATGGCAGTGCTTGGCGCACCGCATCGGTCAGGCAAACCGCACCGCGATCCAACGCGGCCGCTACCCCCGGGGCAGCCGAGCGCACCCCAATGCCGGCAGCGGATCCGGCGTAGACCCCGCAGAGCAGCGGATCGACTGACCGGGCCACCACCTGCTCACCGAAACGGTCAGCTACCAACTCAGCGACCGCGGGGTCACTACCGCACTGCCAGGTCAATTGACGGCTAGGTTCGCCAGCGATCCGCGCAACCGTGGCGTCATCGACCAGTCCCGCCATTGACGTTGCCGTCGAGGGAATCCCGATGACCGTCCCCGAGGGAAGCCGATGCGACTGGGCTTGGCTGTAGATCACCGGTCGGACACCCGTGGTGCTCAGCTGCCGATCCGTCAGCCCCAGTTCTGTCAGCAGCGCCGGGACTTCAGGGCGGCGCACCAGGAAAGCCTCAGCACCCACATCCATCGGCTGCCCGCCGATCTGCTCGGTGCATAACAGTCCGCCAAGCCGTTCAGCAGGATCAAACAGGACGATCCGAGCCTGCTCACCAACGGCCGCCCGGAGTCGATATGCCGTCGTTAGTCCCGAAATACCTCCTCCGACAACGCAATACGTCATAGTGAATGGACCAGCGCGACCAGGTCGGTCAGAATGTGCGGGTCGGTCTGCGGCAATACCCCATGGCCGAGGTTGAAGATATGACCCGATGCGCCGGCAGCGACGGCGCGACGTCCGTCGTCAACGACGGCACGTGCGGCACGCTCAACCACCGGCCAGCCTGCCAACAACACCGCAGGATCGAGGTTGCCCTGCAGTGCACTACCAGCGCGCACCCGAGCGGTGGCATCAACCAGCGTGGTTCGCCAATCCACGCCGACCACCGTCGCTGCGCCGGGTTGGCAAGCCTCTGACATCGCACCGAGTAGCTCGGCCGCTCCTACTCCGAAGTGCGTCATCGGCACGTCGTATTCGGCTAAGGCGGCAAACACTCGTGCGCTGTGCGGCAACACATAGGTGCGGTAGTCGGCCAACGATAACGCCCCCGCCCACGAGTCAAACACTTGAATCGCGTCCACTCCCGCGGCTAGCTGAGCGCGCAGGAACGCAATGGTGATGTCGGTCAGTTTGGCTAGCAGCGCATGCCAACTGGCCGGTTCGGCCAGCATCATCGCCTTGGTGCGGGCATGGTGACGGCTCGGTCCGCCCTCAACCAAATAAGACGCCAACGTGAACGGCGCACCAGCAAAACCAATCAACGGAACATCGCCGAGTTCTTCGACGAGCAGCGACACCGCCGCCGTTACCGGTTCGATCTCCTGAAGGTCGAGGGGTTTTAGGTTAGCTATATCGGTCGCGGTCACTATTGGGTGAGCAATCACCGGACCCACGTCGGCCACGATGTCCACGCCGATACCGGCGCCCCGAAGCGGCACAACGATATCGGAGAACAAGATCGCCGCATCAACGCCATAGCGACGTACCGGTTGTAACGTGATTTCGCAGATCAGATCGGCATTCAGGCAGGCCGCCAGCATGGTGTGTTGTTTGCGCAACGCCCGATATTCAGGCAGGGAACGACCTGCTTGGCGCATAAACCAGACAGGTATCCGCGCTGGTCTGCGGCCAGTTGCTGCGGTCAGATATGCGGACTCAGGAAGTTGGCGACGGGCACTCATCGGCGTCAATGCTGCCACGACCGGTCAACCCCGCACATGCTTGCGGTACTTTGCAGCCATGCGGTTTGCTGTCGCGGTTGTGTCGCCCCCCGACTACCAGCACAGCGAGGTGTTTCGCGAGGTGGCGCTGGGATTGCATCACGGGCTGCTGCGTCTCGGCCACGACTGCGTGCTGACCGATCGTCTTGACCTTGACGAGCGCCGCACCATCGTGCTTGGTTCTAATCTCCTGGCCGCCTATGGCATGACCCCACCGAAAAACCCGATCCTGTACAACCTTGAACAAATCGATGATGACTCCACGTGGATCACACCCGAGCTGCTTGACCTCTTTAGGCGTTACCCGGTCTGGGACTACAGCCACCTCAACATCGAGCGACTCACCACGCATATGCACGTGCCCCGAGTTACCCATATGCCGATCGGATACGTCCCCGAGCTGACCCGCATCGCTCCCGCAACCGAAGACGTCGACGTGCTGTTTTATGGCTCGGGCAACGCCCGCCGGCAGGCTGTCATCGATAACCTGCGCGCCCACGGTCTTCGGGTCGAGTGGCTGTTCGGCGTCTACGGCGCCCAACGCGACCACTGGATCGCGCGCTCGAAGATTGTCCTTAATATGCACTTTTACCAATCCAAGGTCTTCGAAATCGTCCGTGTTTCATACTTGCTGGCTAACCGCCGCGCCGTAGTCTCCGAGCGTGGCGCTGATCCGGCCGAAGAACGCGCCTTGGAGTCGGGTATTGCCTTCGCCGAGTACGGCGATCTAGCCGATCGCTGTGTAGAACTGCTCAACGACGAGCCCGCGCGCTGTGCACTGGCCGAGCGCGGCTACCAGACCTTCTCCGCCCACAGCCAGGTCGACGCCCTGCGGCATGCCCTGTCCGCGGAGTTCAACTAGGACCGCCCCGAATCCCGACTCAGTTACCCGCGCTGCGTAACATCACGACCGCAACCCTGTTAACGCACGCACGCCGCACGTCCATCAATGGTCAGGAGCCGGGATGCCAGTTACCCATCCCCCAGTCAACTACGACGAATTCCCCAGCCTTCGATGTGAACTTGACAGTAACGGCACCCTGCATCTGATTCTTGACTCCCCTGGTCTCAATTCGGTGGGACCACAAATGCATCGAGACCTTGCCGACATATGGCCAGCGATCGACCGTGACCCGAAAGTGCGTGTTGTGCTGGTCCGCGGCGCCGGGAAAGCATTTTCCTCCGGCGGGAGCTTCGAGCTCATCGAAGAAGGTATCGGAGATTACCCCGGACGCGTTCGCATTCTGCGCGAAGCCCGCGATCTAGTACTCAATCTGATCAACTTTGACAAGCCGGTGGTGTCAGCTATTCGCGGACCGGCCGTCGGAGCGGGTCTGGTGGTAGCCCTACTTGCCGACATCTCAGTGGCAAGTAGAACCGCAAAACTCATCGACGGTCACACCAAGCTTGGTGTAGCGGCTGGTGACCACGCCGCAATATGTTGGCCATTACTCGTCGGCATGGCTAAGGCCAAATACTATTTGCTAACCTGCGAGCCGCTGTCCGGCGAAGAAGCTGAGCGGATCGGCTTGGTGTCCACCTGCGTCGACGACGACGAAGTGCTAGCCACCGCCACCCGAGTGGCCGAAGGACTTGCGCGCGGCGCGCAAACCGCGATCCGCTGGACCAAGCACAGCCTCAATCACTGGTATCGCATGTTTGGGCCAGCCTTTGAAACCTCGCTCGGTTTGGAATTCATCTCATTCACCGGCCCCGACGTCCAGGAAGGACTAGCAGCTCATCGCGAGAAACGGGCAGCGCAATTTAGTACCGACAGCGACTGCTCAGCGGGATAACGCCGGTCAGAGCGTTTCGAAGGCATCCCGGTGCCGTAACCGGCGCGTCTGCCGGCATCCGTTTAGCCAGATAGGCTACCGTCGAATGTCGTGACCCACACCGACGATGCACAGCGAAGTGATGTGGGAGCAGCATCTGCTTGCGGAAAAGGAGCGGCGCTTTTGACCAGAGCCGAACCAGCCCCATTCCGTGACGCAGTCGCGGCCATGAACACCGCTACCGTGCGGCGGGAGATCGAACTCGGCCCAATCCGCCCCCCGCAGCGGCTCGCCCCGTACAGCTACGCGCTCGGCGCTGAGGTCAAACACCCCGAACTGGACAGCGTGCCAGAACTCACCGAAGGCGACGCATTCGGCCGGCTCATCCTGCTCTATGACCCCGAGGGCTGCGACGCGTGGGACGGCACCATGCGATTGGTTGCCTACATCCAGGCCGACCTGGATCCCAGCGAAGCGGTAGACCCGCTGCTCCCAGAAGTGGCGTGGAGCTGGCTGGTGGAGGCGCTGGAGTCACGCTCCACACACGTTACTGCGCTGGGCGGCACGATCACGGCCACCACGTCGGTGCGCTACGGCGACATCTCGGGACCGCCGCGCGCGCATCAGCTGGAGTTGCGGGCGTCGTGGACAGCAACCAGCACCGAAGTCAATAACGATGTCCAGGCGTTCTGCGAGGTACTCGAACGGGCCGCCGGTCTACCGCCCGTCGGAGTAACCGACCTAGGCGCACGGTCTCGCGCCTAAGATGTGCGCAGAGCCGGCCAATCAGCCTGACAGTGCCGAGCCCGAGTCCACCCCACTGCTCTACCCAGCCGAGGGGCTACCAAACGTCCGCGCAACCATCGGCGACATCGAGCAAGCCGCCGAATTTTTGGAAAGCGGCCATGGACCATTTGCAGTAGATGCTGAGCGAGCGTCCGGCTTTCGCTATTCCAACCGGGCCTATCTCATCCAGATTCGCCGAGCCGGCGCCGGTACCGTACTCATCGATCCGGTCAGCCACGGCAGCGACCCAGTAATGACCCTGCAGCCGCTCGCTCAAGTTCTCGCCGGCAACGAATGGATCCTGCATGCAGCCGATCAAGACTTACCGTGTCTGGCTGAGGTCGGCATGCGACCACCAGCACTGTACGACACTGAGCTAGCCGGGCGGCTGGCCGGCTATGACCGAGTCAACCTAGCTGCCATGGTGCATCGGCTGCTCGGCCTGGGGTTAGCCAAAGGACATGGCGCGGCCGACTGGTCTAAACGACCCCTGCCGACGGAATGGCTGAACTATGCGGCTTTAGACGTGGAAGTTCTCATCGAATTGCGGATAGTCATTGCCGAAGTATTGGCCGAGCAAGGAAAAACCGAGTGGGCTGCACAGGAGTTCGAACACCTACGGGCTTCCGCTGAGACCTCGACTGTCAACAGCACCCGCCAGGACCGCTGGCGCCGCACATCCGGCATTCACAAAGTCCGTGACCGGCGCGGCCTGGCCGCCGTCCGTGAGTTATGGACCGCACGCGACCACATCGCAGAGCGCCGAGACATTGCGCCCCGGCGCATTCTGCCCGACTCAGCCATCATCGATGCCGCTCTTGCTGACCCAAAGACCACTGATGACCTGGTAAAGCTGCCGGTTTTCGGCGGACCCAAGCAGCGCCGCAACGCCGCAATGTGGGTAGCAGCATTGGCAGCAGCCCGCGAAAACCCCCAGCACGCCGATATCGGTGAACCAACAAATGGGCCACCACCGGCCATGCGCTGGGCAAAACGGAAACCGGAGGCCGCCGCCCGGCTGGCCGCAGCCAAAGCAACACTTTCTGAGATAGCCCAGCAGGTATCGGTGCCGGTAGAAAATCTGCTCTCGCCGGAGCTGCTGCGTCGGCTGTGCTGGGATTGGGAAGACGTCATAGCGGGATACGACGGCAATCAGGGCGCTCGTGATGTGGTCGAGGAATTTCTGCGAGCCGGCCAAGCCCGAACCTGGCAACGCGAACTTCTCGTCCCGGCCTTAGTCACCGCGCTGGTGTCGGCCGTCAGCTAATCGCACCGCTCGCTGATCTCACCCGTGCCCGCTACCCCGCTACCGAACGGCTCCGCGCTGGTAGTCATGGTGCCCAGCGCCGCGACCCAACCCGTGATCTGGCGGGCCACATGCTGATCGGTTAAGCCAACTCGGGCAAACACCTCGCCACGAGAAGCATGGTCGTAGAACTGCTGCGGCAACCCCACATCACGACAGGGAATATCAATTTCCGCGCGCCGTAAAGCGGCCGATACCGCCGAGCCCACCCCACCGTTGACACCGTTGTCTTCTAACGTGACAACCAATTTGTGGGCAATAGCCAACTGAGCCACACCGTCAGAGACCGGCAGGACCCAGCGGGGATCGATCACCGTCACCCCGATTCCTTGGTTATGCAAACGGTCGGCAACCGCCAACGCCATCGAGGCGAATGAGCCAACCGCCACCAGCAGCACGTCATCGGTCAACCCGTCGGCCGGAACCACCAGCACGTCTACACCCAACCACCGCTTAATGGCCGGAATGTCCACGTCCACATCACCTTTGGGGAAACGGAGCGCTGTCGGGCCGTCATCAATGGCTAACGCCTCCCCCAGCTCCTCACGCAGCCGAGCAGCATCACGGGGGGCGGCAACGCGAATGCCCGGCACAATGCCCAACATCGATAGGTCCCACATGCCGTTGTGGCTCGCGCCGTCCGACCCGGTGATCCCCGCTCGATCTAGCACTAGGGTGACCGGCAGCTTGTGCAGTGCCACATCCATCATGATTTGGTCGAAAGCACGATTGAGAAAAGTCGAATAAATCGCCACCACCGGGTGCAAGCCGCCCATAGCCAAGCCGGCCGCGGATGTCATCGCGTGTTGCTCAGCGATACCGACATCGAACAACCTTCCTGGAAATCGTTGTCCGAACGCCTTCAACCCGGTCGGACCGGGCATAGCGGCAGTGATCGCCACAATGTCACGGCGCTGTGCGGCGTAGTCGATGAGCGCATCAGAAAAAATCGCTGTCCAACTGAGGCCGGCCACCTTGGTGGCCTGCCCAGTCACCGGGTCAATCACTCCGCAGGAATGCATCTGCTCGTCCTGGTCTTCCTCCGCTGGGGGGTAGCCCATCCCCTTGCGAGTGACGACATGAACGAGCACCGGCGCACCAAAACCACGGGCCCGGCGCAGTGCGGTCTCTACAGCATGCTCATCGTGACCATCAACCGGCCCAACGTACTTCAGGCCAAGATCGGTGAACAGCAGCTGCGGGGACAACGCATCCTTGAGACCAGTTTTGACGCTATGCATCAGTTGATAGCAGAACTCGCCGACACCCGGGACTTTGTTCAGCGCAACACGGCCGCCCTCCAACAATTTCTCATAGCCCGGCTGCAGCCTCAGTACAGCCAGGTGGTCCGCGAAGCCGCCGATGGTGGGCGCATAGCTGCGGCCATTGTCATTAACCACGATCACCACCGGCCGGCGGGCCGCGGCGATATTGTTCAACGCTTCCCAACACATACCCCCGGTAAGAGCACCGTCTCCTACCACCGCCACCACATGACGGCGATGCCCGGTCAGCTCAAACGCTTTAGACAACCCGTCGGCATATGACAAGGCCGTGCTCGCATGACTGGACTCCACCCAGTCGTGTTCGCTCTCCACGCGGCAGGGATACCCGGAAAGTCCGCCGGCTTTGCGTAAGTTGTCAAAATCGGGCCAGCGGCCAGTCAAGATTTTGTGCACGTAAGCCTGATGGCCGGTGTCAAAGATGATCGGATCATGCGGGGAGTCAAACACCCGGTGCAGCGCCAGCGTCAACTCCACCACACCCAGATTCGGGCCAAGATGGCCGCCGGTCGCCGCTACCTTGTGGATGAGGAATCGCCGGATCTCGGCCGCCAGCTCAGTGAGCTGGCGCTGGGTGAGATGTTGCAGATCAGCAGGGCCGCGGATCTGTTCGAGCATTCAGCCAGTGTACGCACGGCTGGCGTCTCGTTTCGCCGCATGAACATATATCGTTGCTGAATGCGGGCAGGGGCGATCGCCGAAGAATTTCCGGTCATTAACATCGACTCCAGCGCACTTGATGCCGCCCGCCTGTTCGCCGAACACCGACTCAGTGGTCTGGTCGTTGTCACCGACGCGGATAAAACACCGTACGCAGTGCTCCCCGCATCACAAGTGGTCCGGTTTATTGTGCCCGGTTACGTGCAAGCCGACCCCCGCCTAGCCAAGGTATTAAACGAATCCATGGCGGATCGGATCGCAGACAAACTGAGCGGCAAGACTGTCCGCGATGTGCTTCCCGAACAACAGCAAAAAATCCCGGTAGCCGATCCCGACGACACCATCGTCGAAGTCGCCGACACCATGGCACGGCTGCGCAGCCCGTTAGTGGTTGTGGTCAAGGACGGTAAATTACTCGGGGTGATTACCGCATCGCGCCTGCTGGCAGTGGCACTGCAACGTTGATCGGCTATCCAACAGGGACACTCCGATGAACCTCACCATCATGATTATCGCCGTCGCGGTGTTCGTCGCCGCCTATGGACTGATCATCAGCGACCGTTTCAACAAGACCGCAGTTGCACTAGCGGGCGCCGGGTTAATGGTCTTGTTACCCGTCATCGATTCTCCGGACGTCTTCTACTCCGAAACCACCGGAATCGACTGGGACGTCATCTTTTTGATGCTAGGCATGATGATCGTCATGAGCATCGTGAGCCAGACCGGCGCCTTTGAATACGGTGCAATTTGGGCGGCTAAACGCGCCAAAGGCTCACCGCTGCGCATCATGATCCTGTTAATGCTGGTCATGGCACTCGCGTCAAGCGTGCTCCCCAACGTCGTCTCGGTGTTGTTAATCGCACCGGTCACGCTACTGGTGTGCGACCGACTGGCGATCAGTCCTGTACCCCTGCTCATCGCCGAAGTGCTCGCCTCCAACATCGGCGGTACAGCCACCTTGGTCGGCGACCCACCAAACATCATCATCGGCACCCGCACCGGCCTGTCATTCAATGCCTTCCTGATCAACATGGCACCGATCGTGGTTATCGTGCTGCTGGTATGTATCGGTATATCGCCCCTGCTCTTTCGGGGCTTATCCCCCGTCAATGCCGAACATGTCGCTGATGTCATGTCGCTGGATGAGAGCGAAGCCATTCGCGATCGTGGGCTGCTCATCAAAAGCGGCATTGTTTTAGCGATAATGCTGGTCGGTTTCGTTGTCTCCCCAACAATCCACATCCAGCCCGCCCTCGTGTCATTACTGGGCGCCGGCATCCTGATTTTGCTCTCTAAACTGGACAAATCCGACTACCTGGCCACCGTCGAATGGGATTCGCTGTTATTCCTCGTCGGCCTGTTCATCATGGTCGGCGCCCTGCTCAAAACCGGCGTCATCGACAAGCTGGGCCAGCTGGCAACTAACGCCAGTGGCGGCAATGTGTTGTTAACGACCATGGTGTTACTCGTCGTCTCGGCGCTGGCTTCCGGCGTCATCGACAATGTGCCC
>JAIENC010000109.1 GCA_019751635.1 Mycobacteriaceae bacterium | reverse complement strand
ATCTAAGTTGGTGGCGATTGCCCGCCGCGTCAGCGGAACTCCTTTAGGCGGGCCGGTCGTGCCTGAGGTGTAGGCCACTAAGGCGACGGCATCGGCCGCGGGTTCAGGGTAGCGATGCCAGGATCGAGCGTGCAGGCGCACCGGGATATGCGGCAAGCCTTCCCCCTGATCAGGCACCGGCCCCGCCCAGACCTGTGCGCCAGAATCGGTGAGAATATGCCGACGTTCGGCCGCGCCGACATCAGCGGGTACGGGAACTGCGGTGACCCCAGCGATGAGACAGCCGACAATCGCCAATACCGTTGATGCGGTCGGCGAGGCCAGCACAGCGACCCGCTGAGCACCACCGACCCGCTCAGCCACCGAGGTAGCTGCGCCAATCAGATCGCTACGGCTCAGCACGGTGCCGTCGATGGTCACCGCGTCGGCAACATCGTTACCGACCGCGGCGGTTGCTGGATCGAGAGAGCTCAACAGCACGTGATGAGGCTACCCGGTGCAGGATGTGATGTGACGTGTTCCTGGCCATGAAAGGCGGGGATTCCCCTGCGGCTATGCCGCGGTTGGGGTGCTTGCTGTTTCAACGCCATGGACCGACTACGCCCACCAACAAAACGAAATCGGCTCAACGGCCTGAAGTCCGAGACCTGCGCCCACGATTGCGGTCAGGCGTTCTCGTCGCGGTCCCAGATCTCCATCATGGTGGCAAGGATTTCTTCGCCACGGCCCAATCCCGCAAGATGGCTCTCCCCGGGCAAGTGGTACAGCTCAGCGTCGGGCAGCCTGGCAACGACATGCTCGCCGTGCGCAAAGGGGATGATGTGGTCGTGGTCGCCGTGCCACCAGCGAACTGGAACTTTGATCTCCTGCAACCGGAAACCCCAGTCTCGAGCAAAGCCGACGACATCGGCAAACGGAGCGGCCAGTTGCTTGCGACTGCCATTGAGTAGGTCGTCGAGAAACATCGCCTTGAATTCAGGACGCGTGAGTAGGTGGCGATCAGCTTGGGGCGAGAACAAGGCGTAGAGGTCTAGTGCCGGAGAGGCAACCGGGCGGGTCAAGCGAATTAACGTGCTGGCAGTTAACCGCAGCGGAGTGCCGCCTAACTGCAAGATCGGAGCAATAAGCAGACCGAGGTTCATTGCGCCACCGCTGATCGCGTCCGGACCTTGAGTGGGAGCGACACCGCCCAATACGCCAACCGCTACCACCCGATCCGGCAATCCCGCGGCACACGCCAAGGTGTAGGGACCGCCCCCGGAAAGACCCACCACGATCATCTTGTCGATCCCCAGTGTGTCGGCAATAGTGCGCAGATCATCAGCGAACGCAGCAATGGTGTCGTATTGATGTGGTGTCGACGAGCCGATACCGGGACGGTCGATACCAATCAAACGGATACCGGCGTGCTCAGCGTAGACCCGAGCTTCGGCCGGAATTTGTCGGCGCGCACCGGGAGTACCGTGCAGCCAGAAGACCGCGCGCCCCTGGGGATCGCCAAACTCAGCGAAACCGATCTGGCGGTTCTCCCCGACAGCGATCGTTCCCTCAAGCTTGGGACGGGTGATAGTGACCATGCTGGAGAGCTTTGCACACCGCAGATCTGACCCATCGCCTTACGCCCACCGGCACCCCTGGCCATGCCGCCAAAGCCGGCCGCAACGGATCAGCGTACGCTGGCTTCCTGCAATAAGGCTGCGGTCTCCTCATCGGTCAGCTCGAAACTGGCCCCAGTCCATTCCAGCAGTGCGGCCCGACTAGCAAGGTCTTCTCGCAGCTTCTGTATGACTTCGGCACGGCGCATCTCAAACATTCGTAGCCCATCAGTGAAAGCTTCGGTACAGCAACCGTGAGTCTGCCCGACCCTTCGGCTGATCCCAGAAGCCACCACCGCCGGCGCGGAGAGCCATTTCTTGGTCACGGTGCAAAAGGCCACCACGTCTTTGAGCGACATGAGATCTACCCGAAAAATACTTGCCGCACGCCTTAACGTACCGGCTGATTCGGCATTAACCGCGGATAAAACTCCGCCCTCCGTAGGCGTGCCCTCACTGATCAAGGTGGCCAAGAGGGCTTCCAGTTGCTCATTGACGCCGAGCACAGCCGAGGTGTGCTGCGCCGTCACAGTGTTCAGCATCTGCATGGCGCGCTTCATGGTGGACGAGGAATTGGCCGCAACAGCCCATTGATAGGCCTCGGCCTCGGCGAGCTGCCCGACGCTGAGCATCGTTTCAGCGGTCAGCCTCGCTTCACGCAGATATGTCTCAATCTGGGACAAGCTTTTTCGGGTCGCGATGATGAGATCGGCTTGCGCAGCGATAACTGTCGCGATTTCCTGGTCGATTTTTTCTAAGCCCGTCACGGAATTCCATTGAGCCGCACCTTGTTCAGCGAAACCGCTTGCGGACTGACCCTCCCACTGAGCATTCACAAGATTTGCCGCCATCGTATCGGCAATCTCATCAAGTACCTCAGCGGCAGCTAGATATGCCCCACCCGATTCCGGGAGACCAATACCGAGTTGTGTGATCCAAATCCTGACAAACAGCAGACTCGAGTCGATGATCGGGGTAAGAGTCACCGCACGCTATTGTTCCTGTTCTTGTCTATCGTGGAGCTCGGGGAATCTCTGCTTACTCAGCGCACCCAGACGCCATTACCCCCGGAGTTGCTAGCTGAGCTTAGCAGTGCCCTACGTCAGCAACTCCCGCACCCGGGTGGCAGCCCCTCACCGACGTGTCGACGTTCGACCAGCGCACGCAAGAAGAACGCCAGGTTGGCCGGTTTCTCGGCCAGCCGACGCATAAAGTATGCGTACCAATGAGTACCGAACGGGACGTATACCCGAACCTGATTGCTGACGGCCACTAGCCGTTGCTGCTCTCCGGTACAGATGCCATACAGCATCTGGTATTCGTAATCATCAGCTCGCCGGCCTGTTTCATGAGCAAGCGTCGGCACCGCATGAATAATGTGGGGATCGTGCGAGGCCACCATCGGGTACCCCGAGCCCGCCATGAGCGTACGCAGACACCGCAAATAGGAATCGGTAATGGCGGCGCGATCCCGGTAGGCCAGCGACGCCGGTTCGGCATAGGCACCCTTACATAACCGGATCCGCGCCCCAGCCGCGCCGAATTCCTGGCAATCGGCCAGAGTGCGCCGCAGGTAGGCCTGTAAAGCCAGACCCAACCAAGGGAAGTCGGCACGTAACTCAGCAACGATTGCCAGCGTCGAATCGGTGGTGGTGTGATCTTCGGCGTCCACCGTCACCCACACGCCGGCCCGTGCCGCGGCCCGACAAATCGTCGAGGCGTTCTCCCGGGCGACCCGCTCACCATCACGCCCTAGCGCTTGCCCCAATGCCGACAGCTTGAGCGAGACCTCCAAGGGCTGAACGCCACGCGAACTGAGGCCACCAGCCGCCTCCTGGTCACCACCCAACCGATCAATCAGCTTCACGTAGGCCCGCACCACCGCATTGGCATCATCAACGTTGGCGACGTCTTCTCCCAGATAATCAATGCTGACGTAGCAACCCGATTCACGCAGCGCAGCAACGGTATTCAGCACACTGTCCAGCGTCTCCCCCGGCACAAACCGACGCACCACGGCACCAGTGACCGGTAGCCGCTCGGCGGTACGTCGCAATTTGTCTGACCGCCCGGCGGCCAGAATGACCGGGCGGATCAACCTGCCGAAGACAGTGGCCGTCATTCGACCGCCATATGCGGGTAATTGTGGTCGGTCGCCGGGACAAAGGCCTCCTTAATCGTACGAGCCGAAGTCCAGCGCAGCAGATTAAGCACCGAGCCAGCTTTGTCGTTGGTGCCCGACGCACGTGAACCACCGAACGGTTGTCGCCCTACCACTGCCCCAGTCGGCTTGTCGTTGATGTAGAAATTGCCGGCGGCAAACCGCAGTCGGTCTTGCGCAACAAGCACAGCACCGCGATCTTGCGCGATCACCGCACCGGTCAATGCGTAACAGCTGCCAGCATCAATGACCTCCAGAATCCGCAGGTAGTCTTCATCGGGATAAACATGCACCGACAACAACGGGCCAAAGTATTCAGCGCTAAACACTTCATCGGTTGGATCGTCAGATAAAAAGACCGTAGGCTGCACGAAATAGCCTGTGCTGCTGTCATATTCACCGCCTAAGGCAACGGTGATCCCCACCGCGTCTTTAGCCCGTTCAATGGCATTGACATTCTTAGCGAAAGCACGTTGATCAATCAGCGCACCACCGTAATGCGACAGGTCGGTGATATCACCGTAACTTAATTCTGCAGTGGCAGAAAGGAAGTCGCTGCCCATCTGCTGCCACAGCGAACGAGCAATGAAGGCCCGTGATGCCGCCGAACATTTCTGCCCTTGGTAGTCGAATGCACCTCGAATCAACGCGGTGCGCAACACATCTGGCTGAGCTGAGGAGTGTGCGAGCACAAAATCTTTGCCTCCGGTCTCGCCAACCAGCCGCGGGTAACTGCGATATCGCCCAATATTGGCGCCCACCTGCTGCCACAAGTTCCGGAAGGTCACCGTGGACCCAGTGAAATGGATGCCAGCCAACCGCGGATCAGCCAGTACCACATCAGATACCGCTAAGCCATCTCCGGTGACCAGGTTGATCACGCCAGGAGGCAGCCCGGCAGTCTCGAGTAGCTGCATGGTCAAGTAGGCCGCCAAGGTCTGCGTGATGGCCGGCTTCCAAACCACGGTATTACCCATCAGGGCCGGGGCCGTCGGCAAATTGCCGGCAATCGAGGAGAAATTGAACGGCGTGATCGCATAGACGAAACCGTCCAGCGGACGGTAGTCCATTCGGTTCCACTCGCCCTGGCCGCTGATCGGCTGCTGCGCCAGAAGATGCTGGGCGAACGCGACGTTAAACCGCCAAAAGTCGATCAGCTCGCAGGAAGCGTCAATCTCGGCCTGATACACAGTTTTGGATTGGCCGAGCATGGTTGCCGCGACAATTTTCTCCCGCCACGGCCCCGCCAGCAGATCCGCGGCGCGCAGGAAAATCGCTGCGCGGTCATCAAATGATGTTGCTGCCCAAGATTTTTTGGCTGCCACGGCGGCCTCAACCGCGTCGACAGCTTCCTTGTGTGTGGCATTGGTCAGCACGCCTAGCGCAGCGCCGTGCCGGTGCGGCTGAACAACAGTGATCTGCTCACCGGCCCCCATCCGGTGCACACCACCAATAACATGGGCCAGCTCATACTGGCTTGCCGCTAACTCGGCAAGCGCAGCACGCAGCCGACCACGTTCAGGTGCCGCCGGGGCGTAGTCGCGGACCGGTTCGTTAACCGGCAGCGGAACCCGGGTGATCGCATCCATGCCATCAAGGATGCCCGCCAACTAGTAACTAGGCGTCAAGTCGGACAAACTGACCACCCTGGTATTGCTCGACGCACGACGCTCGCCGAACCTTGCCGCTTGTGGTGATGGGAATCGAACCAGGTCCCACCAGAACAAGGTCTGCAACGCTAAGCCCATGCGAATGCGATAGCGCAGAGGTCACCTCACGCTTGACGGCGTCAAGTTTCTCCGCGATCTCCTCCGGAGAATCGCCGCGTTTTTTGAGTTCGATGATGACAACCAGCTCTTCAGTGTGATCTCGGGTGACGGAGATCGCCGCGCATCGGCCGTGGGTGATCTCTTGAACCGTCGCCTCAATATCATCGGGAGAGTGATTGCGGCCGTAGACGATCAAGAGGTCCTTGATACGGCCGACAATGAATAATTCGCCGTCGAAGACAAACCCTAAATCGCCAGTTTTCAGCCAGGGCCCTGCTGGGGTGCCCGGCGAAGGATCGACCAAGGTGCCACCAAATGTCTTCTGTGATGCGTCCGGGTTACCCCAGTAGCCCGCGGTCACATTGTCACCGTGCACCCAGATCTCCCCAACCTTGCCGGTCGGGTTTTCCACCTGCGTCTCCGGGTCAACAATCCGAACCGTGACCGACCGAGGTACGCCACAGCCAACGAGCTCGGTACCAGTTTCGTCATCACACGGCTCGGCCGAACCTGCCGACAGCTTCTCGTAATCGAACCGGACTACCTTCGGAGGCCTACCGGGCGGGTTGGACGTCGCATACACCGTCGCCTCGGCCAGACCCCACCCCGGGCGCAACGTATCGGGAGACAAATTGAAGCGGGCGAACCGCTCAGTAAAGCGCCGGATCGTGGCCGCGTGCACGCGTTCGGCACCAAAGGCAAACGTGTGCACACCGCCCAAGTCCAACCCGGCCATGTCCTCGTCGGTGGTACGTCGCAGCGCCAGCTCATAAGCGAAATTAGGCCCACCCGTATACGTCCCGGTGTGGCTGGCGACCAGCTGCATCCACCGGGTGGGCTTGAGCAGAAACGATGCCGGGCTCATGAATACCGAATGCAATCCGGCCACTATAGGCATCGCCAAGCAGCAAATGAGGCCTAGGTCATGGTAGAAGGGCAGCCAAGATACGACCGTGGTGTCCGGTGGCGGCACCTTACCGCGATTTTCGAAAGTGTCGGAGAGCAGTTGCACGATATTGGTCATGACGTTGTGGTGCGTCACCATCACGCCGGCGGGCGAGCGCGTTGACCCGGACGTGTACTGCAGATACGCCGTCCCCGAGTAACTGGTACTTCTGGTTTGCGGGCGTCGCGAGGCATCCAGGTTCAACAAATCAACTTCAACGACGGAGGGAACGGATTCGCTGAATTGTGAACGCACGCATTCGGAAACAACCCCACCGACAGCTGACGTGGTGAGCACGGCAGCCGGCAACGAGTCACGCAACACCGAATTCACCCGCTCGTCAGCGACACCGCCAAAGGGAACCGCAAGCGGAACCGCGATGAGCTGGGCCTGCAACGCGCCCAGAAATGCCACCACGTAGTTGAGGTCTTGTGGCGCGGATATCACTACCCGATCGCCAGGCGCGGCGACGCTTTCCAGCTCATGGGCAACGTTGAGTGTGCGCCGATACAGCTGCGACCAAGTCAGGCTTTCGGCCACACCGGCCGGGTCCTGGTCGTAATCAATAAAGGTAAATGCCGTTTCATTGGGTTGCAGCGTGGCACGTTGCTGCAGGACCGCCGGAATTGAAGGCTCACTCACGGGCATCACTGTACGCGGTGAACTATTCCGGGGTTTGCGTCAACACCTGGTAGGAGGGGTCGACCATGGTCATGGGTTGGTTCCCTCGTTGGCGAGCTTTACCGGTGATCCGCAGGCGCTGACCCGGCACAATGTCCGCTCCACCATGACCCGGGCTGAAAACGATCGACAGGTCGCCACTGTCGTCGCCGACGATGATCCGGCGGTACCTTTTTTCCCGCTCCGTGACATCGTCAACCTGACTGACCCGTGCTTCGATGGTGATCAGCTCTCCGGGGATCACGCCGTCAATGGCGATCACCGCCGACAACCGGTCCGGGTGTTCATAGACGTGAATGGCCTGGAGGTCATCCCGCAAAATTCGGGCCTGAATCTGCTCGATCTCCCGCAGCACCCGCTGCCGGGGACCGTGCGGGAAGGCTTGCATGATTTGGGACTCCACGTCATAGGGCACGATGGTCGCCGCTGCGTCAGGGATCAGGCTCACGGCCCGGGAGATCTTGTCGGCGGTACGGTCATGTAACAGCCGCCCGAGTAGCGGCGCATAGGTGCGACGTGGCAACAACACCGTCACGTTGGTACTGGAACGTTCACTACGTGCGGCCGCCACCAGCAGCTGTGCAGCACGGGTAATCCGGCGATCCGGGCAGTCAATCACACGCAGCGGGGTATCAATGTGGAACCGATCCCAGCGCTTACGTAACTGCGCAACATAGGTGGCATCGACCATGAAGTGCACCGCAATGAGTTCGTCGGCCCGCAGCCCTCTGCCGTACCGCAATGCTTCTAGAACCGCCAGGTCAACCGAGTTGACCAAGACAAATACCCGATGCCGGGCATACTTGACTAACTCCGTTCGATCAGTGCGGAATCTCTCCAGAATCGCCGCTTCGGCGCGGTACTCCCAGTTGAGCCGCATCAACACCAAGACCAGTAACGGGAAAACAATAACCACAAGCCATGCCCCTTCGGTGAACTTCGCCACCGCAAAGATGACCACCACGACCGTCGACAAGATGCCCGCAGACAGGTTGATGACTAGCTTGTATCGCCATCCGGACTCCCGTTGGGTCAGATGGTGTTTGGTCATCCCGTAACCGGCCATGGCAAATCCGCTAAACACACCGATCGCATAAAACGGCACCAACGCATTGACCGAACCACCGGTTATCACCAGCAGCGCCACCGACAGCACAGTGAGCGTGATGATGCCGTTGGAGAACACCAAGCGATGACCGCGCTTCATCAGCTGACGAGGCAAAAAGCGGTCTTCGGCGACAAAACTGGCTAACGCGGGAAATCCGTTGAAGCTGGTGTTGGCGCCGGTGAACAAGATGGCCGCAGACGATGTCTGCACAAGAAAGTACAAAATGCTGCCGATGGTCCCGCGGCCAAACACCGCACGCGCCACCTCCGACAACATCGACGGATATTCGGCGATATAGGGAGTGGCATGGGTTACATGGGCCAGGTACGCGACGCCAGCCAGCAGGAAACCCAGAATACAGGCCATCGTGGTGAGCGCTCGGCGCGCGTTGCGGCCCTCGGGCTTTCGGAAAACATTGACCGTGTTGGAAATTGCCTCCACCCCGGTCAGTGACGACCCTCCGTTGGCGAACGCCCGGAGCAACACCAAAACCGTTGCGCCCATCACCAACCCGTTTCCGGCGTGGACCGGCACCGCGCCAACGATGTGTTCGGGATCGTATCTGGGTAGTCCCCAAAAGATTTCCCGGATCACGCCCACCACAATCAGGCAGGTGATCATGGTCACGAACGCGTAGGTGGCCACCGCGAAAGGCCGCCCCGCTTCACGTAAGCCGCGCAGGTTCGCATAACAGATAGCCAGAACCACGCTCACTGTCATGACCAAGCTGTATGGCCCCAGTGCGGGGATCGCCGACACCACCGCAACGGTCCCCGCCGCGGATTGCACCGCTACGGTGACCACATAATCGATCAGCAACGCCGCGGCGGCGATCTGCGCAACCCGAGGGCCGAAGTTATCCCGCGCCACCACATAGGACCCACCAGCTCGGGTGTAGGCCATAACAACTTGCCGATACGACGCGGCCACCAACACCAGAATGACCAAGATGACACCGGTGATGGGCAGCAACAGTGCAAAAGCCGCCAGCCCGGCGTGCGGCAACAGTTCGATCATGATCTGTTCCGGGCCATAGGCCACAGATGAGATGGCATCCGGCGAGAGTGCGCCAAGGGCAACCGGATTGGACAACCTCTCCGCGGCCAGCTCCTCGGTAACGAGCGGCTTTCCCAAAAAGATGCGCTTAGCCATGTCCCCGATCGCGAGCGGGATACGAACCTGACCAGGCTGACCGGAAAATGTCACGACCCCATTCCTTACCCGATCAAAGAACCCAGCGGAAGGTTTCGGGCTAAGCCAGTCGCCCCACCGCGGCCGCGATCCGCTCATCGGTGGCCGTGAGCGCCACCCGGACATGCTGGCAGCCACCCGGCCCATAGAACTCACCAGGGGCTACTAAGATGCCGCGTTCGGACAGCCATCTGACGCTGTCTCGGCAGGGCTCGCCGCGGGTGGCCCACACATATAAGCCAGCCTCAGAATGCTCGATGGTAAAACCTGCCGAGCCGATAGCCGGCAGCAACGCCTCGCGTCGACGTGCATAACGGGCACGTTGCTCGGCTTCATGGGTGTCGTCCGCAAGGGCGGCCATCATGGCCGCTTGCACCGGCGTCGGCACCATCATTCCCGCATGTTTGCGGACGGCCAGCAACTCGGCGATCACGATGGGGTCGCCAGCGACAAAGCCAGCCCGATAGCCCGCCAACGACGAGCTCTTGGACAGTGAGTGCACAGCCAGCAAATTGGTGTGGTCACCATCGCAGACCGAGGGATGCAGCACCGACACCGGTGTGCAGTCCCACCCCAGACCCAGGTAGCACTCGTCGGAGACCACCAGCACACCACGCTCCCGAGCCCAATCAACCACCTTGCGCAGATGATCGACGGGGAGAACCCGTCCGGTGGGGTTGCTGGGCGAGTTCAGGTAGATCATCGCCGGTGTTTGTGGCCCCAGCTGAGTCAGGGAATCGGCGGCCAGTACCTGGGTGCTGGCCAATCGGGCACCAACGTCATAGGTCGGGTAGGCCAGCTCCGGGTAGACCACCAAATCCCGTGGCCCCAACCCCAACAAGCTGGGCAGCCAAGCAATCAACTCCTTGCTACCGATCACCGGCAAGACGGCGTTTGCGGCCAACTCGGTGATGCCATAGCGCCGGGCCAGCGCAGCCACCACGGATTCCCGCAATTCGGTGGTGCCGCTGGTGGTGGGGTAACCCGCAGATGCGCTAGCCGCTGCAAGCGCATCACGAATCAGCGGCGCTACCGGGTCGACCGGCGTACCAACCGATAGGTCAATAATGCCGTCTGGATGGGCCTGGGCCAGTGCCTTCGCCTCGGCAAGGGTGTCCCACGGAAATACCGGCAGCATCGCCGAGACCGCCCCGGGCGCTGTCGACGACCGGGGGTGCAACAGCGGATTCAGGCGGACTCGCCCTGCGGCGGCAGATCCTTGACCACCTGGGGGTCGTTGGCGGTCATCCCCACCTTCGCCGCACCACCTGGTGATCCCAGTTCAACGAAGAAATCGGCGTTGATCTGGGTGTATTGACTCCACTGATCAGGCACGTCGTCTTCATAGTAGATCGCTTCGACCGGGCAAACTGGTTCGCAAGCGCCGCAGTCCACACATTCATCGGGGTGGATGTAGAGCATCCGGTCACCCTCATAGATGCAATCCACCGGGCACTCTTCGATGCATGCCTTGTCTTTGATATCGACGCAGGCTTCAGCGATCACGTACGTCACAGACGGCTCCTCACGGTCTTCTTCGCGTGTTGTTCAAGTCGCGGGCGGCGGCGGCCGCTGCTCGTTGGAAGTTGGCGCTCAATGCGCCTTACCTGATACTAGCCGTTGCATATACCTTTGGCGAAGCAGGCGCCCGACTTTCCGTCCGCGAGCCGGCAGAGTTGCGCGCCCAAACCCAGCGTGTCGGGCGTACAGACTACGCACCTTCGCCAGCAAACAAGGACATTGGGATGGACGCGTAGGTGGTGCTGCGTTGCCGGGCCGGACGGCCAATACCCTGCGCAATGGCAACCAACTCGGCGACCGTTTTGGCAGACCCATACGGCGAACCGGCCATCCGGGAAATCGTTTCCTCCATCAAAGTGCCGCCCAGATCGTTGGCGCCGCCATTGAGCATCGCCTGCGTACCTTCCACCCCAAGCTTCACCCAGCTGGTCTGAATATGAGAGATACGACCATGCAACATGATTCGCGCCAACGCATGCACAGCCCGATTATCTCGGTGACTAGGCCCGGACCGCGCGGCGCCAGCCAGATATAGCGGTGAGTTCTGATGAATAAACGGCAACGGCACGAACTCGGTGAAACCACCAGTCTGGTCCTGGATCTGACGCAGCACATGCAGGTGGGCCAGCCAATGGCGCGGGTGGTCGATGTGCCCGTACATCATCGTTGAGGACGACCTCAGCCCTACCTCATGGGCAGTGGTCACAATCTCAATCCACAGTGATGTCGGCAACTTTCCTTTGGTCAACACCCACCGCACGTCATCATCGAGAATCTCCGCCGCCGTGCCCGGAATCGTCCCCAGACCAGCCTCCCGCAATCCGATCAACCAGTCCCGAATGCTCAACCCGCTTTTGGCGGCACCGTTGGCGATTTCCATCGGAGAGAACGCATGCACATGCATCGCCGGCACCCGCGCCTTAACGGCCCGCACCAAATCCGCATAGCCAGTAACTGGCAGTTCGGGATCAATACCGCCTTGCATGCACACCTCGGTGGCGCCGGCAACGTGGGCTTCCCAGGCACGATCGGCCACCTCAAGCGCCGACAGCGAGTAGGCATCAGCATCCCCCTTGCGCTGAGCGAAAGCACAGAATCGGCAGCCGGTGTAACAGATGTTGGTGAAGTTGATATTGCGGTTGACGACAAAGGTCACATCATCGCCGACAACATCACGCCGAATCGAATTCGCTAGGGCGACAACAGCATCCAATCCGACTCCGTCGGCCGTGGCTAAGGCGAGGTATTCGTCATCGGTACAGCCAGCCGGATCCCGCTCGGCCGAACGCAGGGCCGTAAGCACATCAGCGTCAATACGTTCGGGGGCACGGTCGGCCAGCTCCAACGCCTGGGCCCGGATGGAGTCCCAATCCCCGAATGCGCTACCGAGATCGCTTCGAGCTGCGGTGGCCCGACCTTCGGCATCGATGGCAGTATGCAGGTCCACCCGACCAGCCGACCCCACGTCGTCGGGTTCCTGCCATGGCCGACCCACCGGGCCAACGTCGCCGGCCAGTCCGGTCGCTGGATCAGCCAGCGCCAAGACATGCCCGCGGACCCTCGGATCGATCCAGGCCGCCCCAGCTTGCACATACTGCGGCTGCGCGGTCAGCCGTTCTACCAGGTCATAACCGGCTTCTGCGGTGATATCGGCTAGTTCGGTAATGGCCGGCCAGGGTCGTTCCGGGTTGACATGATCAGGAGTAAGCGGAGACACCCCACCCCAGTCGTCGACTCCGGCAGCAATCAGGGCCAGACACTCGGTACGAGACACCAGATTCGGTGGCGCCTGGATCCGCATACCTGGCCCAAGCACCAACCGTGCCACCGCTACCGTGGCCACGAAGTCCTCAATCCCAGCATCGGGCACTGCGGCCATTGCGGTGTGTTCTTTGGCCCGAAAATTTTGCACGATAACTTCTTGGATATGCCCAAATTCCTTGTGGCTCTGACGAATTGCCTGCAAGGTATCGGCACGTTCGGCTAACGTTTCACCAATACCAACCAACAGCCCGGTGGTGAACGGAATAGCCAATCGACCGGCATCGGTCAAAACACGCAGACGAACCGTCGGGTCTTTATCCGGGCTGCCGTAGTGCGCAAAACCTTTGGTGTCAAACAACCGCCGCGACGTGGTCTCCAGCATCATGCCCATGGAGGGCGCAACCGGTTTGAGGCAGGCCATCTCCGACCAACTCATCACACCGGGGTTCAAGTGCGGCAGCAGTCCGGTCTCCTCCAACACCCGGATCGCCATCGCCCGCAGATAGGACAACGTGGAGTCGTAACCCCGTTCAGTGAGCCACTCCCGGGCCTGCGGCCAACGATCCTCGGGTCGGTCCCCCAGCGTGAACAGGGCTTCTTTGCAACCAAGCGCACCGCCACGATGAGCAATCTCGAGGATTTCATCGGGCTCTAAATACATGCCCGCGCCGTGAGCCCGCAGCTTGCCCGGCCCCATCGCGAAGGTGCAGTAGTGGCAGCTGTCCCGGCACAGCTGGGTGAGCGGGATAAATACCTTCCGCGAATAGCTGATCGGGAGCCGGTCCGTCGCACCTCGCCGACCCGCTGACGCCAGGCCCGCATCGCGTACCCGAGCCGCGCTGCGGCACAATTCCGCGAGATCATCCCCGCGCGCCGTCATCGCTACGGCCGCTTCCTGTGCATTGAGCACCACACCGTCACGGGCTCGCCGCAGTACCCGCCGCAATGCCATACCCGCAACAGTAGTCAATGACACGAAAGGCACCTCAGAACAGAGCCGCAGCCGTTGCCCGCCGCGAATTCAGCGTTGGCCAATCACAGCGCTACCCCGGGTTCGCATACCTTCCGGGGTAATAAGACTCCGACGTCACCGAACTCGCCGTACAGTTTGGTATGGCAAGACGGTCAGCGTTGCCGCTGACCGGGCGAAGTGGAGTAGACGATCATGAATTTTTTGGTGTTGCCACCAGAAATCAACTCAGCACGACTATTTGGCGGCGAGGGGCCGACGCCGATGTTGGCGGCGGCCGCCTCGTGGGACGGGTTAGCCGCCGAATTAGGTTCAACAGCAGCCTCATTCGGAGATATCACCAGCGGACTGGCAGGTTCGTCGTGGCAGGGGCCAGCCTCGGTCGCCATGGTCAATGCGGCCACGCCCTACACGCGGTGGCTCAATACCGCCGCTAACCAGGCCGCAGGCACCGCCACTCAGGCCCGAGTGGTGGCCAGCGCATATGAAACAGCACTGGCCACCGCGGTTCCTCCTCTGGCTATCACCACCAACCGGGCTCAACTGGTGTCCTTGGTGACCACAAACCTGTTCGGCCAGAACGCGCCAGCGATCGCCGCTATCGAGACCCACTATGAGCAGATGTGGGCCCAAGACGTGGCCACCATGGCGACTTATCACGGCCAAGCCGCGGCTGCCGCCGAGCAGTTGACGCCCTGGCCTCATCTGCTGCGTAACTTCGCCGGTCTGCTGAACGGGTCGCCTGCTGCAGCAGCCGGCACCGCCCTCAGCAGCACCGCAGCAGCCGCTGCCGCGATCCTTCCTCCCTCAATCGGTGATGCGATCGAAGCTTTCTATCTGATGGCACAACCTTGGGTGGAGTGGGGCGTTAACGTCGCCGCGTGGGCTGTGGGCTATGTCCCCTGGGTTGGCTGGCTGGCACCGCAAATCAATTTTCTCTACTACCTCTGGCAACCGATTTTTCAAAGCCTGCTGTTCAACACCATCGATTTCCTTGACGGCACAACCACCTTCAGCCAGGCGGTAGCCAACATCGTGAACTCCACCCAAGAATCAATCAATCAGTTCATCATCAACGAGGCACTCTGGATACGCGGTTTCTTCCCACCGGCGCCACCAATATCACCACTGGGGTAAAGGTCAGCAGTCGCTGCGTTGACGCTGCCGCAGCACCCATGCTGCCGGGGCCAGACCTATCACCACAAGCAGGAGCAGGCTGAAATGCAGCACCCCGCTACCGTCGAAAATTCTGTTGCCGGCCGCACCACCGACAATCATGGCGACCACGGCCAGCAACCAGGTCCATAGCGGCAAGGCGGCCACTCGGGGCGATGCAGTCCAGCACCCAGCCGCCCATACCAAGGCGGCATTCGTCAGGCCACTGAGCACGGCGCTGGCGGGAAAGGGGACCGTCCCCAGATAGCAAGGCATCAGCAAGGCGCCGGCCACCGCGGACAGCACGCCATCAACGGCCAACAGCGCCAGAACCACAAAGCGGCCCCTCGGCAAGGGCTCGACAGGGACGGCGATCAGGTCGGTACGCTATCCAACTGCGCCACCAACGAGGCGATTACCCATTGAAAATTGTCGAGCCGGTCCTGCCAATGTTGCATATTCGGATCCAGGTCGGGGTCCATACCAGCTCCTTGCTCAGCGTTCGAGGCTTAGCGGGGAGCCTACCGGGTAGCTGATTCAGGTAAATCTAATCCGGCCAGCAGATCGGTCTCCCAGCCACGCGGATCGCGATCCCCCGCGGATCCCGCCACCAGAATGTAGTGCTCGACACCGAGGATCGGGAGCGCTCTTTGATCCGACAGCGCGTAAGCCCGGCCGGTAGGGCCGACGGTGATCTGGGTGGCATGCGCGGCCATCGCTGCCGTCTTCGCCGGCAAGACATCGTCGGCGGCAACCACCGCATCAATCTGGTGATCTGGGTATCCGTACCCGGTACTGACCGGCGCCAGCCAATCAGCGCACACATCGCCATCGGTCAACGCAGCTCGGGCCGCCTCGAAGGCGCTGGTAGCGGTCACGGTCCAGTAGAACTTTGGCACCGTCCACGGCACGCCGGAATATCCGACGTCCCCGGCGGCGGCAGCAGCGACCGCCGCAGTGGTGACGGCGTGAGTACGCACGTGGTCTGGATGGCCATATCCCCCGTGCGGGTCGTAGGTCACCACAACGTGCGGACGCAACTCACCGATGATGGCAACCAACGCACCGACCACCTCGTCTTGGTCTGCGTCGATGAACCGCTGCCGGTGCCGTGGCGGGGTACCCGGCATCCCTGAATCACGCCAACGACCCGCACCACCAAGAAAGATCGGCTCGCCCACCCCCAACGCATGCAGCGCAGCGGTGAGTTCCCCGATGCGGAAACCGCCCAACTGATCGGCCTGATCGACGGCCAACTGTGCCCAACGATCCCCGACAACCTCACCTTCCTCGCCAAGGGTGCAGGTGACGACGTTCACCTGCGCTCCACGCCCGGCATAGTGCGCGATGGTGGCGCCAGTGGTGATGCTCTCATCGTCGGGATGTGCGTGGACAAATAACAGCCGCGGCACCTGGCCCATGGATGCAGGGTACCGATGCAAAATTAGTCCGAAAATTACGCCCGGGCAGGAACGGGAGCGGCTACTCTGGCACGGTGCCGCACGACAGCGAACCGGCCCCGAAAGCAACCCGACGCCGCGGGGAGACGCTCGAGCGTGCGCTTTACCAGGCCGCACTGGATGAACTGACTGCCGTTGGATACGGCGATCTGACGATGGAAGGGATAGCGGCCCGCGCGCACACCGGCAAAGCCGCGTTGTATCGGCGCTGGTCCAACAAACATGACTTGGTGCGCGCCGCACTGCGCCAGGTGGCGCCCACGTTTCCCGAACCTCAAGCCACCAAAGACGTGCGGGAAAACTTGTTAGCGATGTTTTCCGCGCATTGCGACATCCTGGCCGGCAAGACCGCATTTCCTGGCATGCAGACCATAATCCAGCTCATCCATGAACCAGAACTGCGCACCATCTTCGCCGAGGCGATCATCGTGCCCCGATTACGCATGATCGAGTCCCTGCTGCACACCGCCGAACGCCATGGCGACATCCCCGCTGGGACGTTGACCCCGTTGACCGTCTGGGTTGGGCCTGCGCTGATCAACCAGCATTTTCTGGTTCACGGGGAACCACCGGGCCCGCATGAACTCGCCCTCGTGGTGGACACCGTGCTGCCCCACGGACGGCAACGCTCTTCCACTCTTACCCCGGCTTAAGCCAGCGGCCGGCATCGCCCACGATGCCTACCGGCACCGCGCCAGAAAGACTTACGTTCTGCACACTGGGGCCGGCGGCCACGATCGTAGTGTCCTGCATGATGGGCAACACCGCCGACATATTCCATAGGCGCGGTTCTACCGCGTTGATCACCGTGTTGATGTCTTTAGCACCGCCCAGGGCCGCATCGATGTTGGCTTGAATGCTGGGGTCGCAGATTCCGGTGATGTTCGACGGGGCCTGCATCAACGCCCCGGGCTCGGGGGCCCGGCTAGTCGAGGCCGGCGGATCAGCAGACTTCGCCGGCGCCGGTGGCACCGATGCGGTCGGCGGTGCAGTGCCAGGCGCGGGAGGGTGGTTGGGCACCGCCGTCGCCTCTAAGGCGGGGCAGCCGTAGCGGGAAGCTAACAACGTCGCTAAATCTCCTCCCGCCTCCCGCCAACCTACGATGGCGTCCACTCGGTTGTTGGTCAATGCGTCGCGATACAGCACTACCGGGTCCAGCGCCAGCACTGAGGCGGCAATACCCACACTGCGCAACTGGTCGGCAGCCGTGTTGGCCACTGCCACCGAAGCTGGGTCGTTCGATGCCACCCCGATGACCAGTGCCAATTGACTGCCGTCCTTGCTGATTCGGCCTCGGATAACCTCCGACGGCGCCGGCAGCGCAGCCGGGGCCGGCGGCTCTGGTGCCGTCCCGGCGGACGGCAAGGTGTCACTGTCCACCTGATAGCCGGAGTCGCGCAGCAGCTCCAAGGCCGCATCTTTGGTGATCGCCGGCGGCGACGTCGGCACGTAGCCCGGGTCACTGGGCGAACGGATCTGCGCTTGGGCCAGGGTGACGGTGTTATCACTTCCTGCGCCAACCGAGGCCAACAGGTCCACATCCAGCAGGCCGAAAATCGCCTGGCGAACCGCCGGGTCGGCAAGTTTAGGTTGATGGGCACGCAGGGTCAGTTGCATCACCCGAGGTGCCACAATGCGCGCGGTGCGCACCTCCGGGATAGCCGACAACTGGGCAAAGGCCGCCGAACCGCCGTGCACCTGGGCCACTTGCGTGTCACCGTTGCGGATCGAATCAGCTAGGGCCGCCGGCGCCCCGGCCCGCCGGAACAGGATCTGATCCGGTGTGGCTGGCGGACCCCAATAGCGATCGTTGCGAGCCAGCAGAATCATGTCACGCTGCGGATCAATGGTCTCTACCCGAAACTGTCCGCCGGTTACCGGAAGCGCGCGGGCTAATCCGGCGGCAAATCCGCCTGGCACATCCTTGACGATGTGCGCCGGCAGGATGTTGTCAAACAGCTCCCGCCAGGCCGGGTAAGGCTGGGCGAAGGTGACCACCGCAACCTTGCCACCGTCGATCGACTGGACGCCGGTGATCAGGTCATAACCCGCCGGGTCGACCACCCCCGGCTGGCTGACCATCTGCCGCCAGAGATACCAGAAGTCATCGGCAGCAATCGGGGCGTTGTCCGTCCATTGCGCTTCAGGCCGGATCTTGTAGGTCACCGTAAACGGCATGGTGTTGGTTACCTCAGCGGAGACCAACAGAGTCGGGTCCATCTCCCAGCGTGACCCCGTCGACGTATTTGCATCAGCGATCGGCCGAAACGCACTAGGCAAGACCAATGCGCTGATTGCCGCATTAACCGGGGAGAGATCAGACAGCAAATGTGGGTTGAACCCGGCACCGATCGTGTCGATCCCCATGATGATCTGCGCGACCCGCGGCAGGGGCGGGGGGCTGCTGCGCGATGTCTCGGTGCTCTGCGGTGCTGGCGGCGGATTGACCATGCATGCCGAGGAAACCACGCACACCAGCGCGCTCATCGCGGCGCAAAGGCGACGAGCACGCGTAAACACACCCATGAGGGTAACTTTGGGCTAGCCCCGGGCCTTAGCACGCGCCCGGCTGCGAGCCCGAGTCGTGGCGTCTAACTCAACCTTGCGGACCCGCACCACCTCGGGTGTTACCTCAACGCATTCGTCGGGTGCGCAGAACTCCATCGCCTGCTCCAGGTCGAGTTCGATGGGCTTAGCCAACGTCTCGATGACGTCAGCGGTCGAGGACCGCATGTTGGTCAGCTTCTTCTCTCGAGTGACGTTGATATCGAGATCTTCCGGGCGCGGGTTGATGCCGACGACCATGCCGGCATAGGTGTCCTGGCCCGGCTCGACGAAGAACTGGCCCCGGTCGGCAAGTTGCAGCAATGCGAACGCCGTGATGGCACCGGACCGGTCGGAGACCAGCGAGCCGGTGTGTCGAGCCCGGATCTCCCCCGCCCACGGCTGGTATCCGTCGAACACCGCATTGGCGACGCCGGTACCGCGGGTTTCAGTGAGAAAGTCGGTGCGCCACCCGATCAGGCCGCGGCTGGGCACCACGAAATCCATCCGCACCCAGCCGGTGGTGTGGTTGGCCATCTCCACCATGCGGCCCTTGCGCGCAGCCATCAACTGGGTGATCGCCCCGACGTATTCCTCCGGGCAGTCGATGGTCATCGCCTCGAACGGTTCATGCAGCTTACCGTCGATGGTCTTAGTGACAACGTTAGGTTTGCCGACCGTCAGTTCGAAGCCTTCGCGGCGCATCTGCTCGACCAACACGGCCAGCGCCAGCTCGCCGCGGCCCTGCACCTCCCAGGCATCCGGCCGGCCAACGTCGACAACACGAACAGAAACGTTGCCCACTAGTTCGCTGTCCAACCGTGATTTGACCATCCGCGCGGTCAACTTGTGGCCAGACACCTTGCCGGCCAGCGGCGAGGTGTTGGTGCCGATCGTCACCGATATCGCCGGCTCGTCGACGGTGATCCGGGGCAGTGCCACGGGATCAGCGGGGTCGGCGAGCGTGTCACCGATCATGATCTCCGGCAGTCCGGCGACGGCGACGATATCGCCGGCCACGGCCTCCTCAGTCGGCGAACGCTCTACTCCTTCGGTGGCCAACAGTTCGGTGATCTTGGCGGTGGTGACGGTTTCTTGACCGTTCACTTCGCGGATCCAACCAACTTGCTGGCCTTTGCGGATCCGGCCGTTGTAGATGCGGATCAGGGCTAGCCGGCCCAGGAACGCTGACGCATCGAGGTTGGTGACCAGGGCCTGCAACGGTGCTTGCGGGTCGCCGTGGGGTGGCGGCACATGTTTTTCCAAGACCTCGAACAGCGGATCGAGGTTGTCACCCTCGGGTATTTGGCCATCGGCCGGCGCGGTGGTGCTGGCCACCCCGTGCCGCCCGGACGCATACAGCGTCGGCAGACCTAGCGCCGCTTCGGCGGCTTGGGCCGCCTGCTCATCCAGGTCGGCGGCAACATCCAGCAGTAGGTCATGGCTGGCTTCGACGACTTCTTCGATGCGGGCGTCGGGCCGGTCGGTCTTGTTGACCACCAGGATCACCGGAAGATGCGCGGCTAACGCCTTGCGCAGCACAAACCGGGTCTGCGGCAACGGGCCTTCGGAGGCGTCGACCAGCAGCAGCACCCCGTCGACCATGGACAGGCCGCGTTCCACCTCGCCGCCGAAGTCGGCGTGCCCCGGGGTGTCGATGACGTTAATCACCGTCACGGTGCCGTCGGGGTGATGCCGGTGCACGGCGGTGTTTTTGGCCAGGATGGTGATGCCCTTTTCGCGTTCCAGGTCGCCGGAGTCCATCACGCGTTCCTGGACGTCGCCGCGTTGCTGCAACGCGCCAGATTGCCGCAGCATGGCATCCACCAGCGTGGTCTTTCCATGGTCGACGTGCGCGACAATGGCTACGTTGCGAAAGTTCACGCCGGTGATTGTGGCAGCATCGACGGGTTTGGTTCCAATTTGACTAGCTCACAGTGCTGTGCCTTGGCTGTTTGGCCACCTCTCACCTGAGCTGACCGGCGCCGGGTTGCTGCCGCCATCCGATGGGCGTGGCGCGCAGCTGCGCACCGGAGAGTGCATCGCTGCTCGCGTATTCCTGAGTGGCCGCACGCAGGTTTGCCGCCTGGTTGACGCAGCTAGCGCTGAGATGATTGACCGCCGCGCGCCGAGCTTGCTCTATCTTGGCGAATCCTTTGTTGATAATCCCGAAGAACGGACCATAGGTTCTCCACACCTCACGTTCGATGTGGGTGGTGACGACAGCCGCTTGCTCAGCCTGTTGACCCGCTTCATCCAGTCGCTGGGCCAGCACCTCCAGAAGTCCCGGTACCGCAACAAGATCTGCCATAGGACTAGTCCCTCTCATTCCCTTCTTGCACCCACGCGCGTTACCAACTGCAATAACTGTGATATTCCTCGGCTATCATTTCCAAAAAATATGACTGTATATATTGCGATTCATACTGAACCGATGCAGCTAACAAACCCATAATGACATTGACAATTCGGCAAATATTCCAATCCCACCCACGAGCCTTTTCAATATCGCCAGTGCCGTAGCAATACCTAATAAGCACATACGCCACCTCGAGCACCGCTTTGAGGCATCCACATATCAGGCGGACACAGTTGACAAAATAAGCTATTCCTGCAGCAATATCCGCGCACCATTGATCGGTATAAATCAAAACATCGAGCGACTGCCGAACTGCTGCGACCCGGTCGACGTAGGCTTGCGCCGACACTCCCCGCCAGCCGTCACCGGGAGATGTCGAGTCCAGTTGGCCGCTAAGCGCGGTGAGTTGTTTCGACCCTTCAACGAGGTCTTCTCCCGCGTAGGGTGCGCCAAAACCCATCAAAAGTGTCGACGCTTCGACAAGGTAGAAGGCACAACGAATCCACAAGCCAGGGTCCTCTTTTGCAATTCCCCCACCGGCAGCCGGAACGAGATTTTTGGCGGCGTCGCAGTTCTTTTTCGCCGTCAAGATAGCTTCAGTTAATGCCGCGAAATCTGTGGTCACATTTACTGTCATTGCGGAAATACCCATGGCGTTTGGCGGGGAATTATCCGAGTCAACGGAGTCGACGAGACTGGTGAGACCTTGAGCAAGGCCAGTCAAAGCCATAAGCAAGAGGCAATAAGCGGGATACGCGACGGGATCGCCGCCAGATTGCCCCGGATTTGCCATGAACACCCCCAACTTTGATATTAAATGAAATAATTTTTCGCATATTTGTCCGCATCCAGCGGCGCCGTTATGCCGCGTTTTGATTGTGTCAAATTGCTTGAGGTTAGTCAACCCACTTGACGCCTGCCCGCAGAGACGGCCCGACTCCCACCGCGGGAGCGGGGATCCGTTTTACGCCCCTTGGCCATGCCCGATATACCGTCGAAGCATGGCCGTATTAACCGATGCACAAGTAGCTGCCGAGCTCCCCGAACTGACCGGTTGGCAACACGTCAGCGGCGCACTGCGCCGGTCGATCACCTTTCCGACATTTCTCGCCGGCATTGATGCCGTGCACGGGGTGGCCGAGCACGCGGAAGTCAAAGACCATCACCCCGATATCGATATCCGCTGGCGCACAGTGACTTTCACGTTGGTAACACATTCGGCCGGCGGCATCACTAAAAACGATATTGATATGGCGCGCGACATCAACGCCATAGTGGGCAGCTAGCTTTCGCGAGCTTTCCCGCGAGCGTGCGCGTCTGTACGCCCGACACGTCGCCCCAGCCGGCATTCTGTGCACGCTCGCCCGGGGCGCCCGCAGCCAGCGATGGCTATCCAGGCCAAGGTCGCCAACGCCGCCACAATGTAGACCAGGCCGGCCCAGGCCAGATACCAAGGCCGTTCGATCTGCCAGATAGTCGGCTGAGCAAAGCTCAGCAACCACGGCACACCGACGGCCGTCAGGGCCAGCCAGGTCAACCCCACCACGCGGGCGCCGCGTTGCTCACGCAGCGGTCCGCAGCATAGCCAGATCATCAACGGCACCAGCCACACCCAGTGATGCGTCCAGGAAATCGGCGAAAGCAACAGCCCAAACAGTTCCACCACCAGCAGCATGCCCAGCCGGTCGGCGCGGACCTTGAGCACGCGCCAGGCAAGCGCGGCCAGTACGGCGGTCCCCGCGAGCGCCGCCAAGACCAGTGGCCCATAACCGGCGTCGTGGCCAAGGATCCGGGAGAGGCCGCCGCGCCAGGATTGGTTGAACGAGGTACCGATCGGGCCCACCCGATGCGCGTCACCAAGCAGTTGGGTGAAGTAATACCGGGCTTGATCGCCGACCACCAGAACCGATACGGCAACCGTGGCTAAGAAGACGACCGCCGAAAACACCGCGGCGCCCCAGCGTCGGACTCCGACAAAGTAGATGCCGACGATCGCTGGCGTCAGTTTCACTCCGGCCGCCACTCCGACAAGAAGGCCCGATAGCCACCATCGCGTGGTGTAGACCGCCCACAGCGTGAGCAGCATGAGCAGCACATTGATCTGCCCATAGTCGAAAGTGCTGCGCAGCGGTTCGAGCCAAATACCGATTGCCGTCCAGCACATCGCCTGCCGATGCCCCGTGCCACTAGGGTCGCCGTGTTCGCCCAACAAACGTTGACTGAGCCTAATCGCGCCGTACAACGCAGCGATCGTAGCCAGTTGCCACAGGAAAGCAACCAGCCCAAAAGCCAGCAGATGCAGCGGGTAAAACACGATGGCGGCAAACGGTGGATAGGTGAACGGCAGGGGGAAATCCGGAGTTTGATCGGCATAGACGTAGCTGTAGAGAGTCCCCGGATGCGTCAGCGCGGCTGCCCCGCCAACATAAACATGCAGGTCAACGAAGTTCGCGCCATGCGGCGTGAGGTAGGTCCAGGCCAGCCGGATCGCGATGCTCAAGGCCAACAGAAGCGGTGCAAAAGTGCTGAACGAGATCGCTCGTCGAGAAGTGCCAGCGGCCGGTATGACGTCTATCCCCCGACTTTAGCGATCGCTGAACCCCATGTTGAGCACAGGACGCTCCATCACTGCGGCCACTCGGCTCAGTAACGATCACATAAAAGCAACATGTGTCACTTGAGTCACACCAGTACCGCGCTAGCTTCGGCAGGGACCTTTCGTCAAGCACCAGGGAGAGCCATGCCAACCATTTGGACGTTGTTACGCGCCACCACCATCGTGGGCGGTTCGTCGGCCGCGCTACTGCTAGGCGGTCTGATGGGCACCGCCCACGCCGATCCGGAACCGCCAGCGCCAGCCCCCAACATCGGACAGCTGATAACCACCGCAGCCAACGCGCCGCAAATCATGCAAAGCATCGCGACCGCCCTTGGCGCCACCCCGCCAGCACCCATGGCGCCTCCGCCTTTGGTCAGCGCGGGCATCAGAGCTCCGCAAACAGCGCCGGTAGCTCCCACCCCGCCAGGAATAACCGCACAAATTCCGGGTCTGTCCCCAGCCAGCGCACCGGCACCAGCGGCCCTCCCCGCGATAATCCCCGCTTTTCCACCGGCAGCCGCTGGCACCCCGGGGATAGCTCCGACAACTCCCGGGGCAGCTCTGACCGTGCCGGGCCTGAGTCCAGCACCAGCGGCTGTCGCGCCAGCAACCAGCCCCGGTCAGATGCTGCCCACCGCCCAACTCGATCTACCTAAGGTGCCGTTCCTTCCGCTGCCGTTGTCGCTACCCCCGCAACTGTCGCTACCTAACGACTTGGCTTCGCTGGCACCGGGCGCAGGGATGATTCCGCATGCCGGCGCGCAGCCAAGCATCCCCGTTCCCGCTACCGCCCCTAGCACCGCAACATCACCGCTCGCAGCATTGCCGTGATGTCCGTTCAGCTAAACCTCACCACCAAACATTCGGGAGACCACCGTGGCACACACGTGGAACTGGGCTAGCGGTTTAGCTGTCGTAGCCGTCGCGTCGGCGGCGGCATTCGGGCTTTGCCCGAA
>JAIENC010000140.1 GCA_019751635.1 Mycobacteriaceae bacterium | reverse complement strand
CGCGATTGGTGCACAGCCTGGTGGCTGGTACTGCGGGAGGCCGCCGACGGTGGAAACGATCGGCATGACGCCCAGCTGCATCGACAACACCTGCACTCCGCTTTGTGAAGCACGCCGGTAATGGGCAATCGAGCCTTTTGCCGCGGCCAGTGTGGCAATGATGTTGGAGTAGCGGTACGTGCCGGGGTGCCACAGCGTGTGTTCCGGTAGCGTGCGGGCGGTTACGGACCCATCGCCGATGAGCAGCAGGTTGTCACCACGCCAGCTGCTCCCGCGTACATGGTGTTGCCAGGCCTCAAGCACTACTGGCAGGTTTTTGTAGGGGTTGAGCCGGCCGATCATCACGAAGTCTCGGCGTCCTTCAGCGCTGACCAAAGGTGGAACCAGCGTGGGATCGAGATCGCTGGTGAGTGGCAAAACATGCAGGTTCGTGCCACGGACATCGCGTCGGTGCGCGACGGCGGCTGCTACGTAGTTGCTGTAGGTGATAGTGGCCACCGAACGCGCGCCCCAGCGGTCCAACACCGCGCGCTCGTGAGCGGGTTGCGCTTCGGTGGCGTCGTGCGGGCGGTCATCATGCACGAGTTGGACCCTCGGCACCCGCCCTGCCAAAGCCATCCAGCGCGGGTCGCGGACTAGTTCGGCGATAACGACATGCGGCCGGTAGTCGCGGACCTGGCGCCAAGCCGCGATACTTGCCGGCCACGTCGCGGCAGTGCGAAACCGTGGATCAAGCACCAATTCGTAGTCGCGGGCCGCGTCGGATTCTGGATGCTGATCGGAGGTTACTAGCAGTACGTCGACTCCGCGGCGGCGTAGCGCCTCGGCCTGAACCCGTGCCAGTGGCCGCATCCATGGTGAAAGCCAAAGAACCCGAATCGAATTCACGCAAACAGTCCTGTGTTCCGGCCTGCGCTAAGACCGGCGGGCCCGCCAGAACAACAGCAACCCGCCGGCGGCGGCAATCGCCATCCATCCGCCGGCGACCCACCATATCCACGTGTTATTGCTCCCGCCGCTGGCGGCTTGTGGTTGCGCCGGGAGGTTGGGCGGATTGGCAATGCTGATCGGGTCGTTGCCCGCTACGGAGATCACCCACTGGCCGTTCAACCCGAACCAGCGCCCAGGTTCGGCTGATAGCCACCGCAACAACTCGTCGAGCTGTGCCGCCGCCCCGTCGGAGGTTGCAATCAGCATGGTGCGCTGGCCGTCGAACACGGTTTGCAGCGAACCGAAATGCACCGTCGAGTCCAGGGTCAGCGTAATGGGCTTGCCAGCGGTGTCTAGGCCGCTAACGGTGAGCTGGCCTTGGTCGGCGTTGAACGGAAGTGTGATCGCTTGAACGGGCCACCCGTCAGCGGCGATGATAATGGCCGGGTCGTGACTGTCGATAGCCTGTTTGAGGCTTGTCACGGTGGTCTGCAGGGGTACCCCGCTGAGTTGTTGCAAACCCACCACGATCTGCACCGCGCGCACGGTGTCGTTGAACGTGTTGGTGCCGATACCGATCTGAACGTGGGGCAGCAGAGTTTGCGGAAGTGACGGAAAACCAGGCAGCACAGACGGATTGGCACGGTTTGCCTGCACCTGGGTGCTGTCATCGATGGTCAGTGTGATCGGCAGATAGTCGCCGCAGTGTCCGATCTGGCCCGCGGTGTGTACGGAGACGCGCAGGCTGGTGGAACGCTTGACCAGCCGGTCTGGAATGTCGACCCAATGATCGATGGTGCCGCTGGGTTCGACTGGCCACCGGCCGACGGTGTTCCCATCGACAACGGCGGTTACTTCGCCACCAAGAGTGGGGGGCAGCGGTGTGTGTGAGCCGATCAGGTGCACGCGAACCCCGGCCAGGGTATGGCCAAACCGAGTCTGATCCAAGAAAATTCCCACTTCTGGCCAGAGCGCTTCGGAGTTAAGCCCGGACTGCTTGAGCTGCTTGAGCGTGGTGGTGTCTTCGGCTAACTTTTCAATCTCTGGAAGTGGACCGGCAACTGCTCTGGGGCTCAAGGCAATTCGCAACGATTCATCAGCCAAAAGCCGGGTTTGATTGGTGAGGTCGTTGTCTTGCCCGGAGACAAGTAGGGTGGGCACACCGGTATCGCCTTGCAGCGAAAGCCCCTTCTCTGGACCCTGCTTAATCATGATTTGTCGTTCCAGGGGTAGGGCTGGTCCCAGCGATGTGGTCGTGCGATCGGGCAAGGCGATGACGGCCACATCGAGGTGTTGCCCGCTGTAGCGTTTCGTCATCGCGGCGGCTAGTTGAATGGCTGCGTTGGACTCCGGCTGGGAGGGATCGGGTGGCAGCGCGATAATGAGCTTACGCAGCACCGGCGGCAGGAAATCAGCGATTGTCGTGGGCGCGATTTCGGTCCCGGCAAACGTGATTGACCCGTCCACGAATCGTATCGGCGCTAGCGGATCCCAGCAGTACCCGTCGATCGGCAGAGCGGTGATGGTCAGTATGACGGTGACATAGTTACCCACGATCTTTGCTCCGGTAAGCGGAATAACCATCGGGGTCTGGTCTTTAGCCGGCAGCTCTAGTCGGCTGATGGTGCGGTTTTCCTGGGTGACCGTGATGCTGCCGAAGCGGAGGTTGACCGGGATTTCCAGGGTGGCGTTGTACGTCGCCGGGGTCAATCCTTGTGGTACGGGAAAAGACAGTGAGTTGCTGGTGATGTCTCGGCGCGAATCGAACCATATCGTGTTTGACGAGCCCAGGTCAGACAGCGACAGGGTGGGAGCCGTGATGAGGGAACTAGCGCCGCTAGCCGGGTCAGCCGATACCGCCGGCGCCATCCAAATAAGCGTGGCAATGACCCCCGCAAGTGTTCCAAGTCGGCGTGGCAGACCCCAATGCATCCTTGCATCCTAGGGGGTTTATCAGCGTCAACCCCGACTGCGGCGGTGCCTTCAGTGCTGCGCGCAAATCTGGTGAATCTCCTGGGGCAGTGTCATCGGGTCGAATGGCTTGTGGATCATTCCGATCACGCCTTGCCCACGATAGAGTCCCAACTCGCGCGGTGCCGCTTGGGTGGTCAGCAAAACTACCGGGACCTCCTTCAGACTCGGGATGTTTCGCAACTCGGCTAGTGCGGTGATGCCCTCCAGGTGGGGCATCATCATGTCCATCAGAATCAGGTCCGGACAATCTGCTTGAGCGAAGTTGATGCCCTCCGGTACGGAGGCGGCGACAGTGATATCGAAATGGCCGGCTGTTTGCAGGCTGAGTTTGCCGATCTGGCGACTGTCTTCTTCGCCGTCAATCACGAGCACCTTGATGGTTGTTCCGGGGAACTCTGGAGCGATTTCTTGGAACAGCGGTAATTGTTGTGACAGAACTTGGCTTCGGCCGCGTTGTTTTCCCGCATAGAGTCGTTCATCGGCGCGGTGCACCAACGTGGAAATTGTTGTGCCGTCTTGTGGATAAGCGGCCACGCCCGAGGTAAACGTCGCGCAAAAATATTCGCCACTGTCAGCGATAAAGCGAAGCTCAGAGAATTCATTGAGAAGCCGTTTTGCCGCGTGCTCGGCAAAAGCGATATTTTGTCCGGGAAATACCAACATAAATTCATCACCACCCCAGCGGCTACGCAGGTCTTCCAGCCGAAAGCGTCTTCGCAGTAGGTCGCCGAGGCGGGCGATCACCTGATCTCCGGCCAAGTGGCCGTACGTGTCATTGATGGTTTTAAATCGATCGATGTCCAGTAGGACCAGCGAGAGCGGCGTGCCCTCGCGGGTGGATCCGGCTAGCGTTCTGCCGAACGCCTCGACAAAAGGTCGCCGCAGCAGCAGCCCAGACAGCGCGTCTTTGTCGGCCCGGTCACGTTGCAGCCGAACGCTTTTGAGTTGAACTCCGACTCGTGCCAAGAGTTCTTCGGGAATTGCCGGCTTGGTGAGGACATCGGAGGCGCCGGCGCGGAAGGCAAGCAGACGTGTGCGATCGTCTTTTAGTGCGGTCACGATCAAGATGGGTAGGGCTTCAAAGCGTTCGGACATCCTGAGCGCACGGCATACATCGAGCCCAGAGAGACCAGGAAGATCGATATCGAGTACGAGTACGTCAGGATTAAGCTGCGCCAGCTTCTCGATAATTCCCTCGGCGGAACCGAGCGCATCCACCGTAATACCTGCGTTGCGCAGGTGAATGGTGTAATGCTCGGTTACTTCTGGGTCATCATCGACAATAAGGACCCTTCCTTCGGTTGCATCTGAGATGGTCACCAGCTGCTGGGCTAGCGCGGCAAAAGTCTCCGCGGACATGGGCTTCTCGAAGAACCGCGTTCCCCCCGCTTCAATGGCGGCAACCAGGCTTTCGATGCCATGCTCGGCGGAGGCGAAAGCAATCGGGATTTCGGGGTTGTCCTCGGTGCTGCGGATAGCTCGGGCCAAGGACAAGCCATTTCCGTCACGCAGATTCATATCAATGACCGCGCCTGCCAGCGGTGCTGAGCGTGCCCGCTGCAACGCCTCCACCGCGCTCTGCGCGGTGACCACGTTCAGTAGCAGGTTCCGGCTAACCGTTCGGACAAACTGCAAGAAATCAGGGTCATTGTCCACCACGAGAAGCGCCTTGTGTTTTCCCGCGGTGGTTTCGGTAAGCCGCTGTGGGCCGCGTTCGGTGTAAAGATACGAATCGTGAAGCGCGTTGTCGATCTGCTCCCACAGATATCGACGGATCGAGAACGGATTGGTTGCTGCCTCGGCAAGCAGATCCTCAGCGAATCCCATGGCCTCACCCAGTTCTGGGTAGCCATAGGAGCCGGCTGATCCGCGCATGCGATGCGCAAGTAGTTGTGCCTCGGCGATGCTCTCCGGATCGGTTTTGGCGCGGCTCACCGCCGTCTCGAGCTCCCGTAACTTTTCGGGAAGCTTCGCGGCAAACCGGGTGCGTAGCGCCTGGAGTTCAGCAACCAGATTCGACGGACGCGTAGCGCCTAACGATGCTTTGGGCTGGTCAAGAAGCCGCAAGAGTTCATTGGCGAAGGCCTTGGCGGCGATGGGTTTATAGATCACCAAAGAAACGTCGAGTTCTTTGATCAAGTGTTCGAAATCCTGGCGATTGCACCATAAAGCCGAGACGAAAACGATCCGCACTGTGCTGTTGTGGGCGCGCAGCTTCTCGATGAAGGCGATGCCATGCACGTCAGGCAAGAGACCATCCACGACAACCAGATCGACGGTGATGCGCGCCAGCGTCATTTCGGCAGTCTCCGCATCACCGGCCTCGAACACCTCGAGCATGTCTGCCCGTAACACCGCAGCAACAAGTGAACGAAAATCGTCGTCATCGTCGAGGAGCAGGACGGACTTCATCGGGGCTGACTTCGTTTCTGTCGTCGTGCCTGGTCCGCCCACGGTGCAGTGATCGCATACCGAGCGGCTACCACGTTTGGGTGGATTGTGGTGACCAACTCGGGATCAGCACGGGGGACACGTGTTGTTGACATGCAGCGGACAGGCTTGCGCGGATCAAGATCCACGGTGGAGCTTCGCGGATCGGTTATGCGCATGTAGTCATTGTTGGTGACGTTTACTCTCTTTTTGCTAAACGACGCGAAATCGACGCAATAAATTCCGCACATTACGCCAAAATCTCAGACACAGAGCGCTGGGGGCAAGTCGCCTAAGCGCTCAATTCATCGAGCCTGGCTGAGCCTGGCTGAGGGGGGCTATACTACTGCGCTGATCGCCTCGAGATAGGCGTCGGTCATTGTTTCCACGGTGTAGTACTTGCGCATTCGCTCGTGGCCCCGCAGCCCCACCGAGGGTAACCCGGCAGGGTCCGCCAGAATCCCGGCCAAGCATTCACGCCAAGCTGCTCGGGACACCGGCTCGACTAGAAAACCGGCTTTTCCGAAATCCAGCATCTCCGGGACTGCGCAAATCGCTGACGCCGCAACCGGAACCGCTAGGGACATCGCCTCAAGGATCGCCAAGGGGAACGCCTCGGAGCGGCTTGGTATACACAACACATCAGCCTCGGCTAGCGCGACCCGGGGGTCGGCGCACCATCCACGCCACCGCACTCGATCACGTACCGAGGCGGGGGTGCGGGCCTGCAGTTTCTCCCGGTCCGGGCCATCACCGAAAATCGACAGCGTCCATGGCAATTGCGTCAAATCGCTGAGCGCGGCGATGAGTAAATGAGGATTTTTGTGCTCAACAATCCGTGAGAGCATCACTAAGCGCACCGCATCACCGGCGCTGCGGATCTGCGGAGTTTGCTGGTCTGCTACAGCGACACCGTTAGGTGCCAGGAAATAACGCCCACCCAGCCGGTGCTGCGCGACCAGCATCTCCCAATGCCGTTGCGCCAGCGCGATGAATCCATCAGCCCGAGACATCGCGGCTACCAGTGCCCGCGAATAGATCGGCCGATCCTCCTGCGGAGGAGTATGCGGGGCGACTAGCCAACGCCGGCCCGCGGCAGCTGCCCGCCACAACGTGGCAAATCCCGTCTCGGTGTTGGTGTCGCCGCTGATCACTACTGCTGGACCAGCGGGTAGCTCGACACTGGGTGACCACCACGGTTGGCGCACCACCCGCACGGTGGGGGGAATCTCTGTGATCAGTGGACCGAACCTCTGCAGGCAGACGATGGTGACCGGATAACCGCGGCGATCCAGTTCAGCCGCCAGCAGCGCCTTCTGCCGCTCCGCGCCGCCATACACCAAGCGGTTGGTGACAATCACGATAGCGGGCTGGCCGGTGCGCTGCGGAATGCGTGCCCGCCGCCGAGCACGTGGTCGGCGATCCAACATGCGGGTCGCGGCCGCATACACATCGGCGTGATGAACGCTGGCCTGATGTTCAAGCAGCAGTGCGGTGTTGGCGCGCAGGACATCATGGCTACGGAGTTGTTCGTGGGCGCAAACTTCTTGGCTGGGTGTCGTCGCTGAGCTTGCTGCCGTCATGTCGATCACCGCGGTACCGCCAGCGACGCCAAGTTCGTCGGCAAGCAGAATCCGCCAACCCGCCGCTTGCGCCCGGATCTGCCAGTCGATTTTTGCGCCGTAATCCAGAAATTCCTCGTCAAAGCCGCCGATCGCGTACCAGGCTGCTCGACTGATTGCCAGGCAGGCGCCGGTGGTAAAGCCATTGATGCCGGGCGATTCGGCCGGCTGATTTTTGTATAGCGGTGACAGGGGTGTACTACGCAAGGTGTTGGCGTAGCCGGTTGCCGCTACCAGCGCGCGGATCAAGGTCAGTCGCCGGATCGCGGTATCCCATGGTGCTGGACTGGCGGCAGGGTGGTGCCGAGTCATCGGGAACACGGCCGCCACGCCCGGCTGGCGAATGAGTTCTTTGGTCCGGGTCAAGGGGCCTACCGGGTGCGCATCCGGAGTTAACCACAGCAGATCGGTGTTGCTGGGTGTGCGCTCTACCAACACATTGATAGCAGCTCCCGCGTCGAGATGCGCCGAGCCCAACACCCAGTGAACTGTGGGATATCGGGTGGCGAGTTCGTCGTGACCGGGATATTCATCACCGCAGTACACGTAGACATAGACCGGCAGTTCGGGCAGCTGCTCGGCGACGCTGGCTAAGCATGAGGCTAGGCGGTCGTGGCTCTGGTCGGCCACGATCACGACCGCAAGCGACCGCGTCGACGCTAGGGCAGCGGCGTCGCGCCTGGGGCGTTTCAGATACGCCCGATCTCTGCCACGGGTCACGCCGTCAGCTGCTTGCTGGTGAGGGAGGTCAATGTTGACCAGCTGACGGGGCCGGTCAGCATGTTCACGGCCAGATAAACAAGGGCGGCAGCGGCCACAACTAAGACCACAGGATGCCCGCACAAGAAGAGCGTCACCGCGACGCTGGCCGCTGTCGGCACCAGCAACCGCATCAAAAACCGCACAGGGGTACGGTAACCGCATTGGCGCCGCAGCCACCAGCTGGCGCTTACTGCCCCGAACAGCTCGGTGCACACCAAGGCCACACCTGCGCCAACAGCGCCAAACGGGCCGTCCAAAGCCAGGTTTAACCCGATGTTGAGCAGCAGCGTGACCACCCAGATCCAGACGAAGAACTGCTGCTGGTGCGAGGCGAACAAGCCCTGGCCGAGGGTTCCGGTGACACACCGCAGTGCGACCGCAATAAACAGCAAAGCCAGCGTTGGCGTCCCACGCCCGACGAAGGCCTGGTCACCCAGCAAGCTGATTAACGGACCGGCCAGCAGTGCGCCGACAACGCCTACCGGAACCGCCCAAAAAGAGATCAGCTCGATGCTGCGTCGCAGGAAGTCTGCGAATGCGCCGGCATCACGCGAGAAAAGTTCGGTGGCACTAGACAGCGTCGATTTGAGGAAGAACAGTGCCAGTACCTCGGTGTTGAACGCAATTGTGTAAGCCAACCCATACACGCCGACTTCGGAATGAGTGCTGAGCAAGGACAAGATGACGCCATCGGCACGCCAGTACAAAATGGCGAACACCGTGACACCCATCAGGGGTAGGCTCTCCCGCAACAGATCGAGGGTCTGGCGAACCGCGAAGATCGGGCGCAGCGAGATCTGTCTTATCGCTGCGCTGCCTTGAATCAGGAGCTGCAGAGCCGGTGGGATGAGTTGGCTGACCGCGAACCAGATGACGTCGGCGCGGCTGGATATCAGCCAGCACGCCAAGCCCAGCATGGTTAACCTCCCCGCGGCATCAGAAACAGCCACCGCGAAGAACCGAACGTTGACCAAAAAGACCGGCTCGAACCGTTTGGTCATGGTCACCATCAACAGCTGTCCGGATAACACCACGAGCATCACCCGCACGTCGGTGTCGTGATAGATAAGCAGCCCGGAAACAGCGGCCATTGCGGTCAGCGGAATGCAGTACATCAGGGATAGGCCGCTATTAACCCGAACCAGCCGTTCCAGACTGCCTCGACCTGAGGTGACGCGGCGCACGATGACAGTGCCGATGCCGAGATCGGTCAGACTGGTCCACATCCCGATGAACACCACGGCGACGGTGAGCTGGCCATAGTGGTCAGGACCCAAGTACCGGGCGGTCATGGCGACGGTCACTACCGAAGCGCCCATCCCGAGGGCACGGCAGATCAGCTGGATGGCGAAGGCGTGCGCGATCCGGGCCAAGGGCACTGACGGGGCGCTGGCAGCCGTAGCATTCGGCTCAGTCATGCCGGCTACCGCCCTCAGTAGGCGCCGTCACCTGCCAGCACTGCTTTGAACGTCTTGGCAACGATAGTGAGATCACCAACCATCGACCAATTGTCAACGTAGGATAAATCCAAGCGGACAGTTTCTTGCCAGGAAAGATGAGAACGGCCGCTCACTTGCCACAGCCCAGTAATTCCGGGTTTCACCAGCAGCCGCCGCATGACTTCACCGTCATAGTTGGCCACCTCACGGGGCAACGGCGGCCGTGGGCCCACAACGCTCATATCCCGTTTAAGCACATTGATGAACTGCGGCAACTCGTCGACGCTAAACCTGCGAAGCAGCTTGCCGATGGAGGTGATCCGGGGGTCGTGGCGAATCTTGAACAGCACACCGCCGGCGCCTTCATTCTGGGCGAGCAGGCGTTCCACGTGTTCGTCGGCGCCGTCCACCATGGTGCGGAACTTCAACATCATGAACGGCTTGCCGTCCCGGCCGATACGTTCGGCTCGATAAAACACCGGCCCCTTACTGGTCAACGTGATCCCGATAGCGGCGGCGAGGAAAAGTGGTGCTGTCGCGATGAGGGCGACCAGCGAAAAACATAAGTCAAAGACCTGCTTGTTAAAGCGCTGAGCCCCCTCGTACTGAGGTTTTTCGACATGCAATAGCGGGAGTCCGGCCAGGGGCTGCAGGGTCAGCCGCGCTCCCGCGACATCCATCACCCCTGGTGCGACCACGAGGTCGATGTCGGTTGTCTCTAACTGCCACATCAGCTTTCTGATCTGGGAAACATCAAATTGCTCGGTGCGGGTTACTGCCACGGTGTGCGCGCCGCAGCCATGAATCGCCTTCTCTACCTGGGTTTCATCGCCGAGGATAGGAATTGTGCGGCCATGAATCTGTAGTGCATCGTTACGGTGTGGCTGGTATCCCGGAATGCAAACGCCAACCACTGCGTAGCCGTTTTTCAGGCCACGAGAAAATTCTTGCGCTAAATGGCTCACGCCCTGGCGGTCTCCGACGGCCAGGACTCGGGTTAAGTACTTGCCTTTTTCGCGTTTCCGGCCAAGATAGTGCCGCCATAATCTGCGGCTAGCCAGCAAACCAATCGTGCCGACCGGAAGCGCTACCGCAAGATATCCGCGGGCCAGATCGATCTTCGCTAGCAGCGTGACGATGGCGATGATTCCGAAAGTCTTGAATGACGCGCTGACAATGCGTCGGTACTCGTTGATCCCCGCCCCGATGATCTTTGTTGATCTGGTCTGCACTACGGCGATTGAGGCGAGCCAGAGCGCGGCAAAGAGAACCGACATCATGGTCATGACCACGCCGGAATAACCAGAATGAGACGGTGACTGACCGAATCGGACGAGTTGCGCCAGAAACACCGCACTACAGACGATCACGGCGTCGGTGATCTGTAGGCGCCGGGCGTACTGCTGTTGCCAGCGAGAATGAGGCGCAACGCTAGAGGAGTGCTGAGCGCCGGCGGTAGGCGTTGGAGATGGGTTCGCTGGCGCGCTGATGAGTGATCGTTCCTGCGCGACGGTCATGCCGGTTAGGCGTATCCGGCTGACGGTGGCTGTGCCATCACGGTGGGGACCATCCCGTAGCGTGGCCCGGGAGTGGGGCCCGAGCTGGAGGAGTTCCCGCGGGGTGTTCCGCCCCATACGCTTGGTGGCACATTGGTTACGCTGCCCGCGGCGCCGTTAGGCAGAGCGGAGGCGGCTGAACTTAATTGTGCGGTCGGAATGACGCTGGTCCAGGATGCCGGTATGGATAACGGCCCCAATGCGGCGGCATGGCCCATTCCGCCTAACGCGTTTCCCAGCGCGTTAGCGCTCCACGCCCCAGCTCCGGCTGCCGCTGCTTCGCCGGCAGCCATCGCGGCCTGACTGGCGGCGGCGATGCTCATGCCTTGCAGGCTTTGGGCGATGTTGAGGGTGCTGGAGATGGCGAATAACGGAGTGACCGCTGCAGACACCAAGCTGGGAATGGTGTAGAGGAAAGTGACAGGATCGAAGACGAGGCTGGCCAGCAGGGCTTCGAGCCACGCGGGCAGCGTGACCGCGCCTAATCCAGTCACGCTTTCTGCGAGCCCGGCGGTGCTGGCTGCGGCGGGGGCGGCCAGTGTTTGTAAAGCTGCGGGAACCGCGTTCACCAGCTGTACCAGCGACATCTGCTGTGCGGCTGCCTCGCCAGTGGCTTGGGCCACCGCGGCGGCTTGTTCGGCCAGTCCGGCGGGGTTGGTGACTTGCGGTGGTGTGGTGAACGGAGTCAACGTTGAGGCCGACGCCGAAGCGCTGGCATAGCTATACATAGCCAAGCTGTCCTGCGCCCACATCTCGCTGTACAGGGCCTCGGTTGCGGCGATTGCTGGTGAGTTTTGACCGAAGAAATTTGTTGCGGTCAGCGCCGCTAGCGCCGCGCGGTTGGCGGCGATCACTGCCGGCGGCACGGTCATGAGGAAAGCTTCTTCGTAGGCGGTTACCGCCGCCCTGGCCTGAGCTGCGGCTTGCTCGGCTTGTTCGGCCGTTGCGCTCATCCACACCGTGTAGGGGGTAAACGCCGCTGTTGCGGCCATCGCGGTGGGGCCCAGCCACGGACCGTTGGTTAGTCGGGAAATCGCTGCCCGATACATGGCTGCGGCGGCGTGCAATTCGGCGGCCATGTCATCCCAGGCTGTGGCGGCGGCCAACATCGACCCCGGACCGGGGCCGGTATACATTCGCGCGGAGTTGATCTCCGGCGGTAGTGCACCAAAGTCCATTGCTTTAGCGTCCGTCCGTCACCGGCTCAGCACCGGGTGGGCGGACTCGGCGCGAGCCGCCAAGGTGTTTGGCTGTGCTGTCACGAACGGCATGGGCCTGTCCTTACTCAAGCAGATTCACACCAAGGAGTCGTGGTTGCTGGGGTAGCAGTGGCGGTGGTGGTACGGTCCGATCGAGACGTTAAGGCCGTCATCAACCGGCAGTCCACTGAATTTGGGTCATACCTACCTTTAGCTTGGTCTAATTAACCCTAGCAGCCGCCGGGTATTGGGCGCCTATGACTTACGTCTCAAGCGGGCATTACCGCAGCTCCAGGGTAAACTCACCACCTTGATTGCGGCCGCAATGAGCCATGAAACACGCCGGTAGGTATTTACCCGACCGATATCGTCGCCGGTTAGCCCTTTGCCATTGATGGGTTAGCGCGGCGGTCTCTGACGATCCGGGCAGGTACGCCGGCGACGTCGACATCGTCGGGCACGGATTTGGTGACAATCGCACCGGGGTAAACACACACACGGTTACCGACGTCTATGCCGACCACCATCGACAGTGGAAACAGGTATACGTCGTCACCAATAGTGGGGTACTGACCCGGACGGCCTTCCCCGATCGTCACGTTCTGATGGATCCGACAATTCGCGCCGACACGGGCCTTGTGGTGCACGACGATCGAGCCGATGTGGGCGATCGACAAACCAGGACCGAATACGTTGCGTGGAATAACAAAGCCGAGTCTTTCACCGAGAAATTTGGTTCTCAAAATGAGATACGCCGCGACAACGCGTCCAGCCGGTGTCCTGGCTGAGTTTGCCCAGTATTCGGATTTGCGCAAGAGCCGTTGAAAATAGGCTGGGCGCTGGACAATCCGATAATGAAACCGCCAGTTCGCTAGGCCGTGTGCTTTCAGGTCCGCCGCTAGGTAGGCCTTCAGGTCTTCGCGAGTCCTGATCACCGGCAAATTATATTGGTGTGCCAGGTGGTCATGCGGTTGCTGCGGAGGGTCTTTCTGCTCATGGTTGGGCGGGCAGGTCCCGAAATGTTGCCAAGGCAAACTGATCGTCTACTCGCCTGGCCGCCGACCTACTCATCACTGCCCGTACCACTGAACCGTCTTTGTGGTTAAGTTCGACGACCATATCTGCTAGGCCTTGGACAAAAGAGAGCAAACACCCCGAGGTCGGCGCCTGATGGAAGATTTGGTGGAAATTGAGCGTCAGTATCTCCTCCGATGTGTAGCCGACCATTTCGGCAAAAGCCGAGTTAGCGAACAGGAGGGCGCCGCTATGGGCGATAGCAAGTACGGGGACCGGGACTCGCTCGAGCACAACCAGCGCGGGTAACTGTTGCAAGGCCACTCGGGGTGATTGGCTACGTTTCTGACTGAGTCGTCGCTCCACGAGTTGATTATGTCCTTCCGCCGGCTTCGGCGGGTGATTGGTAGCGGGGAAACACGCCGGTTGGGGGTGGCAGCACCGTGTTGGGTGCTAAACGTGCCCCGATGGCCGCGAATGTGCGCTGGTCAGCCGGCTGGGCGAGCAGGTCAAGCAGTTTGCTCGCGGATTCGGGCATGACGGGCTGAATGAGAAGCGCGGCGATGCGTACCGCTTCGCAGGTGGTGTACAGCACTGTGCGGAAACGGGTCTGATCGGCTGGAGACTCGCTTTTGCCTAAGACCCAGGGCTGCTGGGCGGAGAAATATTTGTTCGCCGCCCCGAGCATGAGCCAGATCGCTTCGAGGGCCAGATGCATTGCTTGGGCGTCGAAGTCGGCGCGTACTCGGTCTAGTAGCTGGTCGGCGGTGGCGAGTAGGGCACGGTCGTCGGTGGTGAATTCGCCGGGTTCGGGTACCACCCCACCTAGGTTCTTGGCCAGCATCGACAGTGACCGCTGGGCGAGATTGCCCAGTTCGTTGGCGAGGTCGGCATTAATCCGGGTGATCATGGCCTCATCGCTGTAGCTGCCGTCTTGGCCGAAGGGGACCTCCCGCAACAAGAAATAGCGCACCCGGTCTACCCCGAACGTCTCAAGCAGGATGGTCGGGTCGACGACGTTCCCTACAGATTTGCTCATCTTCTCGCCGCGGTTAAGCAGAAATCCGTGCGCGAAAACTCTTCGGGGCAGTTCGATTCCGGCCGACATCAAAAATGCTGGCCAATACACGGCATGAAATCGAATGATGTCCTTGCCGATCATATGAACATCGGCGGGCCAGTAACGTCGGAACAGGTCGCCGTCGATAGCGGGGTAGCCGACTCCGGTGAGATAGTTCGTCAGTGCGTCTACCCAGACATACATCACGTGGTCAGGGTGTTCTGGTACCGGAACCCCCCAATTGAATGAAGTGCGAGAGACCGATAGGTCGCGCAGTCCGCCAGAGACGAAACTGATCACTTCGTTGCGTCGTGTTTCGGGAGCGATGAAATCCGGGTTTGCTTCGTAGTGGGCCAGCAGTTTGTCGGTGTAGGCCGACAAGCGGAAAAAGTAGGTTTGCTCCTCGGTCCAGCTCACGGGTGCACCGGTTTCGATCGCCACGCGGGACTGGTCATCGAGGAGCTTGGTCTCGGATTCGACGAAGAACCGCTCGTCGCGGACCGAGTACCACCCGGCATAGGTGTCCAGGTAGATGTCGCCGGCCGCTGACATCCGGCGCCAGATTTCTTGGGATGCCTCGTAGTGGTCAGGATCGGTGGTGCGGATAAACCGATCGAAGGAGATGTTCAGGTTCTGCTGCAGGCGCTCAAACACGTCGGAGTTCCGGCGGGCCAGTGCAGCGGTCGGCAGCCCCTCGGCGGCGGCCGCCTGGGCGACCTTGAGGCCATGTTCGTCGGTGCCGGTCAAAAACCGCACGTCGAAGCCGTCCAGTCGTTTGAACCGGGCGATTGCGTCGGTAGCGACGTATTCGTAGACGTGCCCCAGATGTGGTGCGGCGTTGGGGTAGGTGATTGCGGTGGTGATGTAGTACGGCCTCATTGAGAGTCCACCCTATTGTGTGCGGGTGAACTCTCAACGATCTGGTTTGGGGGGTAACCGGCAAGCGCCACCGGCTCCCGAGCCTTTGCCTCCCTTGATCGATGCGCATACCCACCTCGATGCGTGCGGGGCCGTCGACGCTGAGGGGGTCCGGGTCCTGGTCGATCGTGCGGCGGCGGTCGGCGTGGTGGCGGTGGTTACCATCGCCGATGACCTGGACTCGGCGCACTGGGCCACTCGTGCCGCTGAATGGGATTCTCGGGTTTACGCTGCGGTGGCACTGCACCCGACTCGAGCGGATGCGCTCACCGATAGCGCACGTGCGGAGGTTGAGCGGCTGGCCGTGCATCCACGGGTGGTGGCGATCGGTGAAACCGGTATGGACCTGTACTGGCCGGACCGACTAGCCGGCTGCGCGCCGCCAGCGGTCCAGCGAGAGGCGTTTGCCTGGCATATTGACCTGGCTAAGCGGGTTGGTAAACCGCTGATGATCCATAACCGTGACGCCGATCGCGACGTGCTTGATGTGCTGCGGGCCGAAGGCCCACCCGACACGGTGATCTTTCACTGCTTCTCGTCGGGCAGCGCGATGGCGCGTACGTGCGTTGACGCCGGGTGGTTGATCAGCTTGTCGGGGACGGTCAGCTTCCGCAATGCCTATGAGCTGCGGGAGGCCGCCAGACTGATCCCGGGTGAGCAGTTGCTGGTGGAAACCGACGCACCGTTTTTGACACCACACCCCTACCGTGGGGCCCCGAACCAGCCGTACTGTCTGCCCTACACGGTTCGGGCTCTGGCTGAACTCCTGAACAGGCCGGATGTGTCAGCTTCGGAGCTAGCCCGGATAACCACAGACAATGCCCGACGCGTCTACCGGTTGCCGGTCTGACGCGAATCCTGTCAATTAAGGATTTGCTAAAAGAATCGTGGCAAAGTTGCTCAAGCTAGGCTGACTCGTTACCGTCTTGTGATCAATCGTGCCTTTGTTTGCGCCGAAGTTGTCGCGACATGTCGTCGAATTGAACCTGGGGTAGACGCACATTGAACGTATTCACCAAGCTGCACCAGACTCCCGCGCCGATTCTGCGGCTACTTGTTGCCGCACTGCTGCTGGCGCTGGCCTTTGCCGGTGGCTATGCCGTGTTCTCCTGCAAGCAGGTCACCCTCACCGTTGACGACATCGCCATGTCGGTAACGACGATGCAGTCGCGAGTGGTCGACGTGCTCAAGGAGAACGGAGTGGCCGTTGGAGAGCGCGATGAACTTACTCCCGCCGCCACTACCCGGGTACGCAATGCGGACCATATTGTGCTGCACCGTGGCCGATCGCTGCAGATCACGGTGGACGGCCGAGACACTAAACAACTGTGGACGACGGCATCCACGGTGCACGAGGCGTTAGTGCAACTGGCGCTGACCGATGCGGCGCCGGTGGTTGCTGCTCGCGGCAGCAAAGTGCCCCTGGCGGGGATGGTATTGCCGGTGGTGAGCGCCAAAACGGTAGAGATCAACGACGCCGGTGTGGCGCGCACCGTTCGGCTTGCCGCGCCCAGCGTTGGTGAGTTGCTGGCCGCCGCTGGAACACCGCTAGAACAGGGTGACCGGGTAACGCCCGGCGCTACCGATCCAGTCGTCGAAGGCATGCGGATCGAGGTGACCCGCAACCGTATTGAGCGGATTACTGAGCGGCTGCCGCTGCTTCCGGCGCAGCACCTCATCGAAGATCCGGACCTCAATAAAAGCCGAGAAGTGGTCGAGGACCCAGGCACGCCGGGCGCCCAGGATGTGACGTTTGTGATCGCAAAAGTTAACGGCATCGAGGTTGGTCGGCTGCCGGTCGCCAGCACTGTGGTGACTCCTTCACGGGAAGGAGTGCTTCGCGTTGGCGCCAAACCGGGCACCGAGGTGCCGCCCGTGACTAACGAGCCCACCTGGGATGCCATCGCACGTTGTGAAGCCGGTGGCAACTGGGCGATTAACACTGGAAACGGGTACTACGGTGGGGTGCAGTTCGATCAAGGAACCTGGGAGGCCAACGGCGGGTTACGGTTTGCTAGCCGTGCCGATCTTGCCACCAAAGCAGAGCAGATCGCCGTCGCTGAGGTTGTTCGGATGAACCGAGGCTGGGGGGCATGGCCGGTGTGCGGCGGAAGTAAAGGTGCCCACTGACTATCCGACTACTTGGGCGGACCGATATCCGAAGGTTAGCCAAAGAACTTGACCTGCGGCCACGAAAATCGTTAGGCCAGAACTTCGTCCATGACGCTAACACCGTGCGTAGGGTGGCTTCCAGCTCCGGTGTGGACCGGCACGACCATGTGCTGGAAGTGGGGCCAGGTCTGGGTTCGCTCACCTTAGCGCTGCTTGACCGTGGCGCCACCGTCAGCGCCGTTGAGATTGATCCGGTCTTGGCGGACAGATTGCCGAAAACCGTAGCTGAGCATTCGCACAGTGAAATTACCCGGCTAAGCGTGCTGAACCGCGATATCTTGTCCCTTCGCGCTGCCGAGCTGACCGCCGAGCCGACCGCAATGGTGGCCAATCTCCCGTATAACATCGCCGTTCCGGCGCTGTTGCATCTGCTTGCCGAATTTCCGACTATCCGGGTAATGATGGTGATGGTGCAGGCTGAGGTGGCTGAACGACTCGCTGCGGAACCGGGTGGTAAAAGCTATGGCGCGCCCAGCGCCAAGGTGCGCTTCTTCGGCCGGGTTCGCCGTCGTGGCTCGGTGCCGCCGGCCGTTTTCTGGCCAATTCCTCGGGTTGATTCCGGACTGGTTCGTATCGATCGCTATGTCACGTCGCCGTGGCCGCTGGATGAGGTCTTCCGGCGCCGTGTCTTCGAATTAGTGGATATCGCTTTTAATCAGCGGCGCAAGACGTTGCGTAATGCCTTCGCGGAATGGGCCGGCTCCGGCAGCGAGTCGGCGAAGCGGTTGTTGGCGGCCAGCATTGATCCGGCCAGACGTGGGGAAACGCTTGCGATCGAGGACTTTGTGCGGCTGTTGCATCGCTCTGATGACCAGGACCACGACGCCGGCGGGGTTACCGAGTCAGTGCTAGGACATGCGTGATCGGTTCCGCGATTGGAGATAGTCTGCTGCGGTGCCGATCGATACCAACACCGCTGTTCAGTGGGTGCCGACCGGCACAGTCACCGTTCGGGCGCCGGGAAAAATCAATCTTCACCTCGCCGTTGGTGAACTTCGCGAAGATGGCTTTCACGAACTGACGACGGTTTTTCACGCCGTCTCGCTGGTTGACCAGGTAACCCTAAGCAACGCCGATGTGTTATCGCTGGAAGTCAGCGGTGAGGGAGCCGACCTTTTGCCTACCGATCGGCGCAACTTGGCCTGGCAGGCGGCCGAGCTGATGGCCGAACACGTGGGCAGGGCGCCAGACGTCTCGATTTCGGTCGAGAAATCGATCCCCGTCGCCGGTGGGATGGCGGGCGGTAGTGCCGATGCCGCGGCGGTGTTGGTCGGCATGAATGCGTTATGGGAGTTAAATCTGCCTCGTCGTGACTTACGTATGCTCGCCGCACGGTTGGGTAGTGACGTGCCGTTTGCCTTGCATGGTGGTACCGCATTGGGGACTGGTCGCGGTGAGGAGTTGGCCGCTGTGTTGTCCCGGAACACCTTTCATTGGGTGCTGGGTTTCGCCAACGGTGGCTTATCTACCCCCGCGGTGTTTAGTGAACTGGATCGACTCAGGGGGGTCACTAATCCGCCCCGGCTTGGTGGGCCAGGGCCGGTATTGGCGGCCCTGGCCGCCGGTGATCCAGCGGGTTTGGCGCCGCTGCTCGGTAATGAACTGCAGCCGGCCGCGGTGAACATGGATCCGGCGCTACGACGTGCTTTACGCGCTGGGGTAGAAGCAGGTGCCTTGGCGGCCATCGTGTCAGGCTCTGGACCCACCTGTGCGTTCTTGTGTGCCTCGCAGACGGCAGCGCTTGATGTCGGTACCCAGTTATCGGGGGCGGGTGTCTGTCGGACCGTTCGGGTGGCTACGGGCCCGGTGCCCGGTGCCCGCGTTGTCCCGCCACTGTGACCGAGCTGGCCACCCAGTTGTCGTGATCGCAGTGTGACCTTTGCCTCGAAGCCGCAGGATAGTTTGGCAATTAGTTAAGAGGAATTTAAGATACTTCGCGGTGACGAGTAATAATCTGGGCAAGCCAGTAACCATTCCGTCCGTCGGGCCTTTCGGCGGGCGGTCGATGAGGCGCAGGGTTTTCCGTGTACTCGTTGATTCCGCGAACTCGCCCAAGTTTGCTGGCTCATCACTGCTTCGAGACGTAACTGCTGCCCAACTGTCATCGCGTGCCTGCAGCAAACTGCCGCCTCCCTGGTGGAGCATGAAATCGGTGACGTGGGGCACAGCGTCGGAACCCAGGAGGTTGTCGTGAGCAGGTTTACTCAGACGATGTTCGGCAATGCCCGCCAGACCACAAAGGGCATGGTGACAGGTGAGCCGCATGATCCTGTTCGGCATACGTGGGGCGAAGTGCATGAGCGAGCCCGCCGTATAGCTGGCGGCTTGGCTGCTGCGGGTGTTGGCCAGCGAGACGCCGTGGGTGTGTTGGCCGGTGCGCCGGTGGAGATCGCGCCCACCGCCCAGGGGCTCTGGATGCGTGGCGCCAGTTTGACCATGCTGCACCAGCCAACGCCACGCACCGACTTGGCGGTCTGGGCCGAAGATACCAGCACCGTCATCGACATGATCGAGGCTAAGGCGGTCATTGTCTCGGATCCGTTTTTGGCGGCGGTACCGCTGTTGGAGCAGCGCGGTGTCACAGTATTGACGGTCGCCGAGCTGTTGGCCTGCGACCCGATCGACCCGGTGCACACCGACGAGGGCGACGTGGCATTGATGCAGCTGACCTCCGGTTCTACTGGTTCGCCTAAGGCTGTGGTGATTACCCACCGAAATCTGTACGCCAACCTCGAGGCGATGTACATCAGTGCCGAGTACAACGCGGACACCGACGTCATGGTCAGCTGGTTGCCGCTTTTTCACGATATGGGCATGATCGGCTTTTTGACTGTGCCCATGTACTTCGGCGGTGAGCTGGTCAAAGTCACTCCGATGGACTTTATGCGGGACACACTGCTGTGGGCCAAACTGATCGACAAATACGGGGGCACCATGACGGCGGCCCCCAACTTCGCCTACTCGCTGTTTGCCAAGCGGTTGCGCAAGCAAGCTACCCCCGGCCAGTTTGACCTCTCCACCTTGCGATTCGCCTTGTCTGGTGCCGAGCCGGTGGAGCCATCCGACGTTGAGGACTTGTGTGAGGCTGGCGCCCCCTTTGGGCTTAAGCCACAGGCGATTCTGCCGGCTTATGGCATGGCGGAGATCACCCTGGCAGTGGCGTTTTCCGAGTGCAGTGCCGGCCTGGTTGTTGATGAAGTAGACACCGACTTGCTGGCCGCGCTACGTCGCGCCGTGCCCGCCACTAAAGGCAACACTCGTCGGTTGGCTTCACTGGGGCCGCTTTTGAAAGGTATCGAGGCCCGCATCGTTGACGAGGATGGCAACGTGCTGCCCAGCCGGGGCGTTGGGGTGATCGAATTGCGTGGCGATTCGGTATCCCCCGGCTATGTGACGATGGGTGGCTTCTTATCGGCCCAGGACAATCACGGCTGGTATGACACCGGTGATCTGGGCTATCAGATGGAAAACGGTCATATCGTGGTGTGCGGCCGCGTCAAAGACGTCATCATTATGGCTGGCCGCAATATCTATCCCACCGACATTGAGCGTGCGGCAGGCCGAGTCGAGGGAGTCCGGCCGGGATGCGCTGTGGCAGTGCGCCTTGATGCTGGCCATTCCCGGGAGACGTTTGCGGTTGCTGTCGAATCCAACGCTTACGAAGACCCGGCTGAAGTGCGTCGCATCGAGCACCAAGTAGCGCGTGAGATCCTCACCGAGGTGGACGTGCGGCCGCGCAACGTCGTGGTGTTGGGTCCGGGGACCATCCCGAAGACGCCGTCGGGCAAGCTGCGCCGGGCCAACTCGGTGACTCTGGTTACTTAATTTTGCTGAGCAGACGTGAAAGCCCCCGACACGCCGAGCGTGCGGGGGCTTTCACGTCTGCTCGCCAGGGAAAACTACCAGGCGTGCACGTGGTTTTGTGCTTGCTCCAGCCCTAGCTCGATGAGTAGCTGAGTGGCATCAGCGGCCTGCTCGCAGATCGCCGGGATCTCCGTGCGCTCGGCGAGGGTGAACTTTTCCAGCACGAAAGTGGCGGGCTGACTGCGTCCAGGCGGCCGTCCGATCCCGATGCGTACCCGGTGAAAATCTTTGCTGCCGAAGGCTGCTGCCACCGAGCGCAGGCCGTTGTGGCCGCCTTCGCCGCCACCGCATTTAAGCCGGATGCGGCCGAATTCCAGGTCAAGGTCGTCATGAATGACGACGACATTGACTGGCGGTATGGAGTAGAACTTCGCCAGCGGTGCCACCTGGCGGCCGGATTCGTTCATATAACAGCGCGGCTTGGCCAACACCACCGAACGCCCAGCGAGACGGCCGGTGACCAGCTGAGCACCGGATTTTTTGTGCACGGTGAACTTCGAGCCGATCCTTACGGCTAGCTGATCGACAACCAAGAAACCGATGTTGTGTCTGGTGTGGGCGTAATTTTCGCCAGGATTGCCCAGGCCGACCACAAGCAGCGGCTCGGCCATGTGCTGCTCCGTGTTCTACTCGGACCCGGCGGCCTCGGTGCCCTGAGCGGCCCCAGAAGCCCCGCCGGCGCCTTCGGCCGCGAGCGTCTCGGCAGTTGGTGCGGTCACCACGTGGACCACCAGCAACTCGGGGTCAGACACCAGGCTGACGCCGGCCGGCAAGAGGAGCTGCCCGGCGGTGAACTGAGTACCTGGCTCGGCATCCTCAACGGAGACAACCAGCTGTTCGGGAATGGATAGCGCCTCAGCTTCAATCTCGATTTCGGTGGTCTCTTGGGTAACCAACGTGCCCGAGGCTGCCTCACCCTCGATAACCACGGACACCTCGACCACTACCTTCTCGCCGCGGCGCACCAGCAGCAGATCAGCGTGCTGAATGGTACGGCGGATCGGGTGGATATCGATCGCCTTGGTCAAGGCCAGCTGCTCGTCGCCGGCGATGTCGAGGGTCAGCACCGCATTGGCGCCGGCGTGACGCAGCACCGCCGCGAAATCATGCGCAGGAAGCTCCACGTGTTGTGGCTCAAGGCCGTGCCCGTAGAGCACAGCGGGAACCTTGCCCTCACGTCGTGCGCGTCGGGATGCGCCTTTTCCGGTCTCGGTACGCAGCGAGGCGTTTAATAGGTTTTTCGCTGAAGCCGCAGCCTTAGCCATACGTTGCTCCTGTACTGGTCAGGCCACAGCCAGGATCGCGACGGGAATGTCGGTCTCCGTCGATAACGGTGGCCGGAGTTGGCCGCCCTCGCCGTGACGCTCCGAAAGGGTAGCGCATCGGCACGTCAAAGCGGAAATTCAGCTGCCGGACGTGGATCAGGATTTACTTGGCCGCGACGACGAATCCCGCGATGATCGCATCGATCTCCGAGGACTGGCTGACCGCTTGCGTGGCCAGACTGGTGATGGTGAGTTGCACCAGGTATCGCTGGCTGGTAGGCGGTGAGCCGGTGGCGATGACGATCCGATTCCAGCCGTGCAGTCGGGTACCCCCCGCGTCGTAGCTGCCCTGAATCATTGCTGACGGAAAATTGTGGAAAGGCGCTAGCGATGCGTCGAGGCGGCGGAAATTCTGTGCAAGTTCGGCATCTGCGTAACCGTGTTTAATTGCTTCGGTGGGGTTGAACTCCCCTTTGAGGCGGAAAACCATCAGCATGGCCTTCGGATAGGTGCCGCCTTTGGCGATTACTTCGGTGGTGGGGGCCGCGTGTGCATCCGCGGGCCTGGTCCAACCTGGTGGGGTGGGGATCGACACGGTCAGATCGGTGAGCGGATAAGGAGCTACCGGTTCACCGGTGACGCCGGCTTCGGCCAGGAATTTCCAGATAGGCACCGGTTTTTCCGGGGCGGGGGGAGCCGTGGTGGTCTGGTTGGTGGTCCAGATTGCCCGGTAATCCGGGGATGTGGGTTGGCACCCAACGATCGCCGCCGACACGGTCAGGATCGCCACCGCACCGGCCCATCCGCGTGCGGTCACAGCAGCTTGCGGGTGGCGCCGGCGATCATTTACGCGTCCCCGTCGAACAGCCCTGTGACTGAGCCGTTGTCAAATACGGCGCGGATAGTGCTGGCCAACAGCGGAGCGATCGACAACACGGTGAGTTGGCTGAACCGCTTCTCCTCAGCGATCGGCAGCGTGTTGGTGACGATCACCTCGCGGGCACCGCACTCGGCCAACCGCTGCGCAGCCGGGTCGGAGAGCACGCCATGGGTGGCGGCAATGATGACGTCGCTGGCGCCGTTGGTGCGCAGTAGCTGCACGGCAGCGGCAATAGTGCCGCCGGTGTCGATCATGTCGTCGATTAAGACGCACGTGCGGCCGTGTACGTCGCCCACTACACGGTGTGACACGACTTGATTAGGCACACGCGGGTCGCGGGTCTTGTGGATGAAGGCCAGCGGCACCCCACCGAGGGAGTCCGCCCATTTCTCGGCAATACGCACGCGGCCGGAGTCCGGGGAGACCACCACCATGTTGCCGTCCGGGTAGTTCTCCTTGATGTAGCTGGTCAGCAGGTACTGCGCCCGCATATGGTCGACCGGCCCGTCGAAGAAACCCTGGATCTGATCGGTGTGCAGGTCAACGGTGACGATCCGATCCGCGCCGGCGGTCTTGAGCAGATCGGCGACGAGTCGGGCTGAGATGGGCTCGCGGCCACGATGTTTTTTGTCCTGGCGGGCGTAGGGATAAAACGGCATGACCGCGGTGATCCGTTTGGCGCTGCCGCGTTTGAGTGCATCGATCATGATCAGCTGCTCTACTAGCCAGGTGTTAACCGCCGCGGGGTAGGACTGCAGTACGAACGCGTCGCAGCCACGTACCGACTCGTGAAAGCGCACAAAAATTTCGCCGTTGGCGAAATCCCGGGCTGTCTGCGCGGCAACGTGAATATCGAGCTCCTTGGCCACTTGCTCGGCCAATTCGGGGTGCGCACGCCCGGAAAAGAGCATTAAATTTTTACGATTATCGGTCCAGTCGTGGCTCAACGTGCGGTCCTCGCCGATCGGGATCCAGATGACTGTTCAATCCTACGTAGCCGGGAGTTCGCCTTTGTGGCCGGGTTGCCGATACCGATTTATGACGTGTGATCGGGGTCGGGAATCGGTCTGACGACGACGCCGGCGGCGTTGGCTCGCGCTGCCGCCTCGGCGGCTGGACTACCTGGGCGTTTGCGCTGTACCCAGTTGTCAATATTGCGTTGAGGCCCGGCTGATACTGCCAACGCACCCGGTGGGACGTCGTGCCGCAGCACCGTGCCTGCGCCGGTGTAGGCGCCGTCGCCGACAGTGACCGGCGCCACAAACATGGTGTCGGAGCCGGTGCGGACATGTGACCCGATGGTGGTGCGCTGTTTGGACACCCCGTTGTAGTTAACGAACACACTGGAAGCGCCGATATTGCTGTGGTCGCCGATATCGGC
>JAIENC010000199.1 GCA_019751635.1 Mycobacteriaceae bacterium | reverse complement strand
AATGCTGTTCGGCGTACCTCAAGATCAGGACAAGGACGCTAGGGGATCGGTTGGGTCCCACCCCGACGGGATCCTCAATACTGCCCTGCGTGACCTGGCCAACGACCTCGGTGATGCCACGGTGCTGATGGCTGATACCTGCCTAGATGAATTCACGAGCCACGGGCATTGCGGGGTGCTAGACGAATTCGGCCGGGTAGACAATGACGCTACTGTGCGTAGGTACGTGGAATTGGCTGTGGCACAAGCACAATCGGGCGCCCACGTGGTCGGCACAAGCGGAATGATGGATGGTCAGGTCGGTGCGGTCCGCGAAGGGCTAGACGCTGCCGGTTATGCCGAAGTGGTAATCCTGGCCTACGCCGCTAAGTTTGCGTCGGCGTTCTACGGCCCATTCCGGGAAGCGGTGTGTTCCAGCCTCTCCGGTGACCGGCGAACTTACCAGCAAGAGCCGGGCAACGTCCGCGAGGCGTTGCGCGAGGTTGACTTGGATCTCGGTGAGGGTGCCGACATGGTCATGGTCAAACCGGCGATGGGTTACCTCGACGTGGTAGCGGCGGTGGCGGATCGTTCGCCGGTGCCGGTGGCTGCTTACCAGGTATCGGGTGAATACGCGATGATTTCTGCCGCCGCAGACCACGGCTGGATTGATTTGCGTGCCGCGGTGTTGGAGTCGTTGACCGGTATTCGGCGGGCTGGAGCGGATATCGTCTTGACCTACTGGGCTGACCAGGCTGCGGGCTGGCTATCGTGACCGGGCCAACGCCTCAGCTGCCGCAGGTCCGGCCGGTGGATGTGGATACCGGGTTTTGGCTGTGGTTGGCGGCGCTGCCGCTGATGGTGATCGGGTATGCCGCCGACCTGCTCACCGCGCCCATTCAGGGTGGGCGGACCGCGGCGTCGATGCTGGTCTATGTGGCCGCCGGGCTTTTTGCGGTAGTGATCTGTGCGATCACGGTGACTTTTCTCATCTTGATGCGGGCCGGTTACCGGTGGGCTCGCACACTGGTGAGCGGCGGGGGTCTGGCCACGGTTGGCTACGTGGCGATCCGGTTGTTCACCGTGAATTGGCCGCCGGTCTGGGCCGTTATCTGCGCTGCCACCGGCATTGTTGGCTCGGTGTTGATTGTTGGGGGAGTAGTGCTTGTCCACCGCAAGGATGCGCACGCCTACTTCACCCGGTGAACCCCGAAGTTTTTACACTGCCGACTGTGCGACTCGTCGCACGCTGGAGCCCGACTGTGCTACTGGTCGCACACTCGCTGGCGTAGTCGCTACCGAAGCCCAGTAAGCGAGCCCAGCATTTTCCCTCTAGGCTGACCCACCGTGGACGGTAGCCGACAAGTCCAGCGTGTCATCCCAGTGAGTGCTGTCGTCTTGCGTGACGAAAACGGGGCTGTGCTGACAGTCCGGAAACGGGGCACCGACCAATTCATGTTTCCCGGCGGCAAAATCGAGCCCGGCGAGACCGCAGTAGCGGCGGCGGTCCGTGAAATCGCCGAGGAACTGGCAACGGAGTTGGATCCCACCCGGTTGCAGTTGCTGGGGACCTTCTCCGCCCGGGCAGCCAACGAGCCAGATTGGGATGTTGAGGCGACGGTTTACACGTATCCGCTGATACCGATTACCGGCCCGGCCCACGAAATTGAAGAACTACGGTGGCAGCTCATCGATGAGTATCAGCACTCCAGCGATCTGCCACCGTTGTTGGTAGATCATGTATTCCCGCTACTTCGCGCCGGCGGTAAGTGCCGATGAGCACCAGTTCGGGCGGGGCTTCGGCGTCAGATACTGAAGCTAAGCCGTTGTTTGACGAACCCGGAGCCAGCTGGTGGTGGCTGCTGAGCGGGCCAGCGGCAGCGCTGGCCATGATGTTTATCAGCGGATCACAGGGCTATCGGCAGCAACTATTGGTGCCAATATTTTTCTTGATAGTGGTCTCTGGGTTCATGGGGTTGCAGGTGAAAGCCGCACGAATACATTCCTCGGTGGAACTCACCACGCAGACGCTGCGGCAGGGCACCGAAACCATCGCAGTGGTCGAGATCCTCAAGGTCTATCCAGAGCCCGAAAATTCGGTAGCTTCCGGCAAAGAACTGCAGAAATGGCAATCGGCACGGGCGTTAGGCGAATTGATTGGGGTGCCGCGTGGTCGGGTGGGCATTGGGGTGCAACTCACCCAAGGCCGCACCGTCCAAGCTTGGGCACGTCGGCATCGCCAGCTACGGGCAGCGCTGACTCCATTAGTGGAAGAGCGTGTTGGTCTGGTCCGACGAAACCCCACCATCATCGCCGATGGCGATGATGGTGGTGACCACACCGGGCCGTTGCAGTGACCGGGCGTTTCCGGGCGGCCGGAGAACTCGGCTTGTCTTGCATCGCGGTGATTGGATGTGTGCTGAGCTGGCTCCAAGCCCGAACCGTGGTTGTGGTGGCCCCCATCGCCGCTGGCCAGCCGGAAACCCTGTCGGCGGTTTATGACCCTCAACTGTTACTGCTGAGCCTGGTGTTAGCGATGACCGCCGGGGTGCTCATGGTGCTTGGGGCTGCCCGGCTATGGCGGGCTCGTCAGTAGCGACTAGGACGTCATCCAAGCAAGTTCGGCAGGCAACTGTTGCCGCCAATAAGTAACGTCATGGCCGCCCGGTGAAAAACTCCCCGACGGGGGCGTACGCAATTGAGCGACGAATTGACGTGCGGCTGGATAGAAGCGGTCGCTGGTGCCGCAGTCCACTCGAATCGGGATAGACGCCAACGCCGGCAGCCCGAAGACGCTGTTTTGCACGTAGTCGTCGTAACTGTCGAAGGCTCCGGGCGTACTGCCGGTAAACGAGGTGAACAACGCCGGGCTTATCGCGCAGATCCCAGCAGTGCGCTCCGGGCCGAGCCGAGCCCCCAGCAGCAATGCGCCGTACCCGCCCATGGACCACCCCATAAAGCCCACCCGTGAAGTGTCCAAACCCATGGTGGCCAGCATCGGCAGCAGTTCGTGGAGCACCATGGCACCTGAATCTTGCCCTGAGGCTCGGCGGTGCCAGTATGTGTCCCCCCCATCTACGCCTACCACAGCAAACGGTGCTCGGCCCGCTTTAACGAGTTGTGCCAGCCCATCCTCGACACCGATGTCTAGCGCCATATGCCCGTTAGAGGTTTTGCCGTGCAGGGCAATCACTGGGCGCAGCGCGCCGTATTGACCGGGTGGTCGCACAATCACCCAGTTGGTCATGATGCCTCCACGGGCTGCGGAGACAAATGATCCAGACAGCCGGGTGGGCGAGGCGTTGCCGGCGATCGGCTCGACTGGAGCGGGTGAATGTGGTGGCGCCGCCTTGGGTTGGAGCGGATCCAGCATGGCGCTTAACGCCCACACCCCGGCGGCGCCGGCAACCGCACCACCGCCCATGCGCAGTACCGCGCGGCGGGTCAGCTCAGGCATGGGCGTCATCATGCCGCGCATGATGACCCTGCTCGCTATGCCACGCCGTAGGAAAAAGCAATCGTGACGGGGCATTCTTCTGGCACGATACGGAGCAGCCGGCAAGCGAAGGAAGCCAATGACAACCGAGGACGCCCCGACTTCTCCTCACCATCCCGCTTTACGGAAAGCGCTTGGACTTCGTTCGGTCGTGCTTTTTGGGCTGGCCTATACAGCGCCGATCATCGTGTTAGGCATCTTCGGGGTGATCGCGGTGAAATCAAACGGCGCCAGTGGTGGTGCGTATTTGCTGGCCACCCTCGCCATGCTGTTTACCGCATTGAGCTATGGCCTGATGGCCAAGCACTTCCCGGTCGCCGGCTCGGCCTACACCTATGTCCGTAAATCGCTGGACTCCCGGGCCGGCTTCATTGTTGGCTGGGCCATTCTGCTGGACTACCTTTTTCTTCCGCTGGTGATCTGGTTGATCGGTGGGGCTTACCTCAGCGGGCGCTTCCCGAGCGTGCCGTTCTGGATCTGGATTGTCACGTTCATCGCTGTTACGTCGGTGCTTAATGTCCTCGGTCTCAAGGTCGCCGACAAGGCGAACTTCGTGTTGATGGCCTTTCAACTGATCATTCTGGCGCTGTTTGTGGTGTTGACGATCACGCATCTGGTTGGGCACTCGCAGTCCTTGTTCTCACTGACGCCGTTCAGCGGGGGTGGCGGTTTTGGTGCGGTGGTGGCCGGCTCGGCTGTTGCTGCCTATTCGTTTCTGGGATTCGACGCCGTCAGTACGTTGACCGAGGAGACCTATGATGCGCACCGCAACATCCCGCGAGCCATCGTCTTGGTGGCGCTGATCGCTGGCACGATATTCATCGTGGTGTCTTATTTAGTGACACTCGTCGCTCCAGGGGGCAGCTTCGCCGATGCTGATGAACTGGCTTCGGATATCGCCAAGACGATTGGCGGCAGTCTGTTTGGCGCGGTGTTTCTGGCCGCGCTGATCATCGCCCAGTTCACCTCCGGACTCGCAGCCCAAGCCGCGGTGGCCAGGTTGCTCTATGCGATGGGCCGCGACGGTGTGCTGCCGAGCAAGTTTTTTGGCATGGTAGGGGCGAAATTCCACACCCCTGTGCTCAATATTGTGCTGGCCGGGTTGATTGGGCTGGCTGCGATTTTCTTGTCCGTCGAGACGTCGACCTCATTTATCAACTTCGGCGCGTTTACCGCGTTCACCTTGGTGAACGTCTCGGTGATCGCGTACTTCCTGCGCCACCGCGGCGAGCAACTCAACCCGTTGCGCTACGTCGTGATTCCGTTGATCGGAGCGGTTATCGACCTCATTTTGCTGACCCAGCTCGACACCGATGCGTTGATCCTTGGAGTTTCGTGGCTGAGCGTCGGTGTCATCTATCTGCTGGTGTTGACCAGAGGCTTCACCCGCCAGCCACCGGACCTGGAGGGCGTCGCCAAGGCCGATTCAAGCTAGACGCGGGTCAGTAGCACGGCTTCCTCGAACGGTAACTTGGCAAACGCGGCCCGCCACCGCGTATTGATGAGCGGTGCCGCCTCGTCTCTGCTCACTACCCGCGGGTCGCTGACGTTGATGGTCTTGCCGCGGTGCCGCAGCTGCCCACCGCCGGCCGCCGTGATGTTTTTCAACCAGTCCCGGTTGGGGCCATACGTCAGCAGGATCGCGAACCCGGCTTGTCCATCGATGGTGGCGCCGAAGACGTTCACTGGGGTGCGATACGGTTTGCCGGAGCGCCGCCCAACGTGCTGCAAGATCCCGAATTGGGGTAGCCGGCCGGCCCACAGTCGTTGAATGGGATTGGTGACGTGTCGGTTGAAGCGGGCGAGCCGTTGCGGTAGTTGCATAGCATTGATCAAACCCCTACCTCGTGATCGAGCTCAAGGGTGTGCAGCACGGATTCTGCACGCGCTTTTAGCTGAGGGAACTGTCGAGATTTTCGCCCGCTTGCGATGCGACAGAACTGAGATATGGGTTGGGGCCGTGCCAACTTCTCGGTTACGGAACGCCCTGGGCTATTACACCCCCCGGGCGATCCGCTTCAGACCAGCTGGGACACTGGTAACCATGCTGGATACCCACCGGATGAGCGAGCGCGTCAGCGCGTCGGCGAAGCTGTTCGACGCGGCCCGCGCGGTCATCCCCGGTGGAGTGAACTCGCCGGCCCGTGCTTTCGCTGCAGTCGGCGGTACGCCACGATTCATCGCCGAAGCGCGCGGTTGCTGGCTGACCGATGCTGACGACAACCGGTATGTCGACTTGGTCTGCTCCTGGGGGCCGATGATTCTGGGCCACGCTCATCCAGCGGTGGTCGAGGCCGTCACTTCCGCTGCTGCCCGTGGGCTGTCTTTTGGTGCGCCCACGCTCGGGGAGACCGAACTCGCCGCTGAGATCATCGACCGGGTAGCGCCCGTCGAACGGCTCCGGCTGGTTAACTCCGGCACCGAGGCGACTATGAGCGCGGTCCGGTTGGCCCGCGGTTTTACCGGTCGGCCCAAGATCGTCAAGTTCTCCGGCTGCTATCACGGCCACGTCGATGCGCTGCTTGCCGACGCCGGTTCTGGGGTGGCGACACTAGGTTTACCGTCGTCTCCGGGTGTTACCGGAGCCACGGCTGCAGACACAATTGTGTTGCCTTACAACGATGTGGATGCTGTTTGCGAGGTATTTGCCGAATACGGTGAGCAGATTGCTGCGGTGATCACCGAGGCTAGCCCTGGCAACATGGGTGTGGTGCCGCCCGCGCCGGGTTACAACGCGGCGCTGCGCGAGATCACCCGTGCCCACGGCGCACTGTTGATTATTGACGAGGTGATGACTGGGTTTCGTGTCAGCCGAAGCGGTTGGTACGGAATTGATCCGGTAGCCGCTGATCTATATACCTTCGGCAAGGTCATGAGCGGCGGGCTGCCGGCCGCAGCCTTCGGTGGTCGGGTCGAGGTGATGGAGCGGCTGGCCCCGCTAGGGCCGGTGTATCAAGCCGGCACCCTCTCCGGCAATCCAGTGGCGGTGGCAGCCGGATTAGTGACGTTGCGGGCTGCCGATGATGCGGTTTATGCCACCTTGACGGCCAATGCTGACCGGTTGGCCGGGCTGATCTCCGAGGCGCTAACGAAATCTGGTGTAACGCATCAGATTCCGCGGGGTGGAAATATGTTTAGCGTGTTTTTTGCCGAAGAGCCGGTAACTGATTTCGCCGCGGCGCGGGCTAGCCAAACCTGGCGCTATCCACCGTTTTTTCACGCGCTGTTGGATGCCGGCGTATACCCGCCCTGCAGCGCTTTTGAGGCGTGGTTTGTCTCGGCGGCACTTGACGACGAGGCGTTTGAGCGGATAGCGGCTGCCTTGCCAGCGGCTGCCACGGCAGCCGCTGCCGCAGTGGCGACGGGAGCACGGTGATGGTTGAACAGACCCGAGTACATGTAGTGCGACACGGCGAAGTACACAACCCCACCGGCGTTCTGTATGGGCGGCTGCCCGATTTTCATCTCTCTACGACGGGAGCGGCTCAGGCCGATGCGGTGGCAGCGGCCTTGGCTGACCGCGACATTGTTGCGGTTATCGCTTCCCCGTTGGAGCGGGCGCAAGAAACTGCCACCCCGATTGCGGCCCGCCATGAGCTGGCTATCGACACCGACCATGATCTGATTGAATCGGCTAATCTTTTTGAGGGAAAAAGAATTTCGCCGGGGGATGGTGCATTACGCGATCCACGGTTGTGGTGGCATCTGCGCAATCCATTCACTCCGTCCTGGGGTGAGCCGTACGCGCAGATCGCCGTCCGAATGGCCGCGGCAGTAGATAAAGCCCGGGTCCGGGCGGCTGGTCGGGAAGTGGTGTGCGTGAGCCATCAACTGCCGGTGTGGACGTTGCGGCTGCACCTGACCGGAAAACGGCTGTGGCACGATCCGCGGCGTCGTCAGTGTGCGGTGGCGTCGGTGACCACATTGGTCTATGCCGACGATCAGCTTGTCGACGTGGTTTATTCCCAACCTGCCAGCGGATGACCCCAATGAGTGCGCGGTGGCTGGTCCTCGTCGCGGCAGTATTAGTTGGCCTGGTCGCTGGGTGTGCTACCGGTACAGATGTTGTTGCCCAGGGGGGCACCTTCGAGTTTGTCGCTCCAGGTGGGAAGACCGACATCTTCTATGACCCGCCAAGTAAGCGGGGCCGGCCAGGGCCGTTGGCCGGGCCGTCTTTGCTGGACCCGGCCCGTACCCTGTCGGTGGACGACTTTCCTGGTCAAGTTGTTGTTATCAACGTGTGGGGGCAGTGGTGTGGTCCTTGCCGGGCTGAGATCGGCCAGCTGCAACAGGTATATGACGCCACCCATAACGACAGGGTGGCTTTCCTGGGCATTGACGTCCGAGACAACAACCGACAAGCAGCCCAAGACTTCGTCATAGACCGCAAAGTGGGTTTCCCGTCGATCTACGACCCGGCGATGCGCACCATGATCGCATTCGGCGGCAAATACCCGACCACGGTTATCCCTGCCACGATGGTGTTGGATCGCAGCCATCGAGTCGCGGCGGTGTTTTTACGGGAGCTGCTGGCGCAGGATCTGCAACCGGTTGTGCAGCGGGTGGCTCGTGAACACGCCGGGCAGCAGGTGTCGGGATCGCCATGAGCGGATTTACCGAGATCGCCGCGGCCGGACCGTTGCTGCTGGCCCTGGCGGTGTGTTTGCTGGCTGGGCTGGTGTCTTTCGCGTCGCCGTGTGTGGTGCCACTGGTTCCGGGCTACCTGTCCTATCTCGCTGCGGTGGTCGGCGTCGATGAGCGGACCGCTGAAAAACCGGAGTCTGCTTTAGGCAAGACGGCGGCTCGCTGGCGGGTCGCGGGGTCAGCGGTGTTGTTTGTTGCCGGATTTACCACGGTATTTGTCCTCGGCACTGTTGCCGTGTTGGGTATGACCACCACGCTTATCACCAATCAATTGCTGTTGCAGCGGGTCGGTGGGGTGCTGACCATGGTGATGGGTTTGGTCTTTGTGGGTCTAGTACCGGCATTGCAGCGGTCGGCTCGGTTAGCCCCTCGGCAGTTGTCCACGGTGCTCGGGGCGCCGCTGCTGGGGGCGGTGTTCGCGCTCGGTTGGACGCCGTGTCTAGGACCGACACTAACTGGGGTGATTACTGTCGCTTCGGCCACTGATGGCGCAAATGTGGCCCGCGGGGTGGTCTTGGTAATTGCTTACTGCCTGGGGTTAGGAATCCCGTTTGTGGTGTTGGCGTTAGGGTCGGCGACGGCCGTGGCTGGTCTGGGGTGGTTGCGTCGGCATACCCGGGCGATCCAGGTTTTCGGCGGCATACTGTTGATCCTGGTCGGTGCCGCGCTGGTTAGCGGGGTGTGGAACGACTTCATCTCATGGTTGCGTGACGCGTTTGTTAGCGACGTGAGGCTGCCGCTGTGACTGCGCGAGCTGCCGCTGTGACTGCGCGAGCAGACGCAAAAGCCCCCAAAACGGGACGTTTTGGGGGGCTTTTGCGTCTGCTCGCCGCACGGGCCGCACGGGCCGCGCGGCTGGCGCCGCTGGCGCCACTGGCGCAGCGGGCGCGCAACAGTTGGCGTGCATTGACGTCGATGGGTACCGCTCTGGCGCTGCTGTTTCTGCTGGCGCTGGGGGCCATACCAGGAGCGTTACTGCCCCAGCGCAGCCTCAACACCAGCAAAGTCGACGACTACTTGGCGGCCCACCGGTTGGTCGGGCCGTGGCTAGATCGGCTGCAGGCATTCAACGTGTTCTCCAGTTTCTGGTTCACCGCCATTTATGTGCTGCTTTTTGTGTCCCTGGTGGGCTGCTTGATGCCGCGGACTTTCGAGCATCTCCGCGGTGTGCGCGCCAGGCCGGTGCCAGCCCCACGCAATCTGAGCCGGCTGCCTAAATACGACACCGTGGAGTGCGCCGGCGATCCCGATCGCCTAGCGGCGGCAATCAACGGCAAGCTGCGCGGCTGGCGCCGGATCATTCGGAGTGACAATGACGGTACGGTTGCTGTCTCTGCCGAAAAGGGTTATCTCCATGACTTCGGCAACTTAGTCTTTCATTTCGCACTGCTGGGTTTGCTGATCGCGGTGGCGGTCGGCAAACTGTTCGGCTACGAGGGGGCGGTGATCGTCCTTGCCGACGGCGGGCCGGGCTTTTGCTCGGCATCACCAGCCGTCTTTGATTCGTTCCGCGCTGGCAATACCGTCGATGGCACGTCACTGCGTTCGCTATGCCTGCGGGTCAACAACTTTCAAGCGCACTATCTGCCCTCCGGGCAGGCCACCTCGTTTGCCGCGAGCATCGACTACCAGGCGGGTAGCGATCTGCTCGCCAACCGCTGGCGGCCATTCCAGCTTGAGGTCAATCACCCGTTACGGGTCAACGGCGATCGGGTGTATCTGCAGGGGCATGGCTACGCGCCGAGCTTCACGGTGACGTTTCCTGATGGCCAGACCCGGACCGCGACTATGCAGTGGCGGCCCGATAACCCAGCGACCCTGCTGTCGTCAGGGGTAGTGCGGATAGACCCGCCGGCCGGCAGTTATCCCAACCCTGACGAGCGGCGGAAACACCAGCTCGCTATCCAGGGCTTGTTGGCCCCCACCGAGCAGCTTGATGGCACCCTGCTGTCCTCACGATTTCCGGCCCTCGACGCTCCCGCGGTGGCGATTGACATTTACTACGGTGACACCGGTCTAGACAGTGGCCGTCCGCAGTCGCTGTACACCCTGGATGCCCGGCTCATTGAGCAGAAGCGGTTAGCCCGAGTGCACCGGGTCAACCTGCGAGCGGGCCAGCAGGTGCGTCTCGATCAGGGCCCGGCGGCCGGCACGGTGGTGCGGTTCGATGGTGCGGTGCCTTTTATCAACCTGCAGGTATCCCACGATCCTGGCCAGCTCTGGGTGCTGGTTTTCGCTATGGCAATGATGGCTGGGCTGGTGGTGTCGTTGCTGGTGCAGCGGCGTCGGGTGTGGGTCAGGATTACCCCGACCGGTCTAGGCGGTACGGTAAATGTCGAGGTAGGCGGGCTGGCCCGGACGGACAACTCCGGCTGGGGTAACGCATTCGAGCGGCTGTGTGACCGGCTGGTCCCGGCAATGGGGAGTAAACCCGAAGACGGTATGACGTTGACGCGGCCCACGCCAGCGGGAAGGGACGTCAGATGAATACGGCGAATATCAACATCGACTTGGCGCGATACTCCGACTGGGCTTTCACGTCAGCGGTGGTGGCATTAATAGTTGGGCTGTTGTTGCTGGCTGTCGAGCTGGCTTATGTCGGTGGACGCAAGGCCGATGCCCGGGAATTAGTGCCGGCGGGGCCGGCCGGGGCGGCCTCCGTGGCCGTCGACAGTGCGGTCCCCGGCATTGTGCGCGGCGATCTCCGGCGACCGCTTGACGAACGTGTCGGGCGAGCCGGCTTAGCCGTGACCTATGTCGGCATCGGGTTCTTGCTGGCGTGCATTGTGCTGCGCGGGGCGGCCACGGTCCGGGTGCCGTGGGGCAATATGTATGAGTTCATCAATCTGACGTGCCTATGCGGTTTGCTTGCCGGAGCCATTGTGTTGCGCCGCCCGCAATACCGACCACTGTGGGTATTTCTGCTGGTGCCGGTGCTGATCCTGCTCACGGTGTCCGGCCGTTGGCTCTACGCTAACGCCGCACCGGTGATGCCGGCCCTGCAGTCCTATTGGTTGCCTATCCACGTGTTGGTGGTCAGCCTTGGCTCAGGAGTGTTTTTGGTCGCCGGGATCGCCAGCATTTTGTTTCTGGTGCGGGTATCACCGAGAGCTGACCCGGATGCACCGGGTGCACTAGCCCGCGTGGTGCAGCGGCTTCCTTCCGCCCAGATGCTGGACCAGATCGCTTACCGAACCACGATCTTTGCCTTTCCGGTCTTCGGTTTTGGGGTAATTTTTGGCGCAATCTGGGCTGAGCAAGCTTGGGGCAGGTACTGGGGTTGGGATCCTAAAGAGACGGTGTCTTTTGTCGCGTGGGTGGTGTACGCGGCCTATCTGCATGCCCGGTCGACGGCCGGATGGCGCGACAAAAAAGCGGCCTGGATCAACGTTGCAGGTTTCGTCGCCATGCTGTTCAACCTGTTCTTCATTAACTTAGTCACGGTCGGTCTGCACTCGTACGCTGGTGTGGGTTGATCAGTGGCTAGGCAAGCACTGCGGCAAGGGGAAGGTAGACGTGTCTGAGTATCCAGTGCCGGGTACTGAGGCGTTGAGCGGCCATCACGCCGACTGCGATACGGATCAGCCGACGGCGCGCATGCCGATGTCCTCAGTGCTGCAAGCGCTCTCCGAGGCGCCGGGTCTTCCGGAAACACCAACGCAGGCTATGCAGTATTGCGGGCAGAACTTCGGTGAGCAGCCGGTTGCTGTTACACCGGTCAGTCAGCATGTCGAGCTTTCCCCATATGCGCTACTGCGACAGGTCAAACCGCCGCCATCGCAAGGCTGGCGGCGTTGGCTCTATAACGCGTCGGGGCATCGGCTTAACCTGGGGGAGAGTCCCCGGGCCGCCCGGCACAACGATCTGGTGTTGGGGGTCAACCGGCCTTTGCGCGGTTGCTACCGGATTGCTGTGCTGTCTTTGAAGGGCGGTGTAGGTAAGACCACCATCACTGCGGCTTTGGGGGCTACCTTCGCGTCTATCCGCGGTGATCGAGCGGTAGCCGTCGACGCTAACCCTGACCACGGCACGTTGAGCCAAAGGGTTCCGGTGCAGACGCCGGCTACTGTGCGTGACCTGCTGCGCGATCTTGCCGGCATGGAGCGCTACAGCGATGTTCGTCGCTACACCAGCCAGGGCCCGAGCCGGCTCGAAGTGCTGGCTTCAGAAAGCGATCCGGCTGTGTCGGAGGCTTTCCGCGCCGACGATTACGCGCAGACGCTGGCAGTTCTTGAGCGGTTCTACAGCCTGGTGCTCACTGACTGCGGTACCGGAATGTTGTATTCGACGATGTCGGCGGTCTTAGCTAAGACGAATGTGCTGATCGTGGTCAGTTCCGGAGCCGTCGATGGTGTTCTAGCGGCTGCGGCGACGCTGGACTGGCTTGACGCGCACGGCTATGAAGAGCTGGTTCGCGGATCGATTGTGGTGATCAATGCGGTGCGGCCGCATTCGGGCAAGGTTAATTTGCAGAAGGCGGTCGATCATTTTGCGCGGCGTTGCCGCGCGGTTCAACTCGTCCCTTTCGACCCGCATCTAGAGGTGGGCGTGGAGATTAGCCTAGAGCTGTTGCAGCAAGAGACCCGTGAAGCACTGCTGGCGCTAGCCGCAGTAGTTGCCGAGGGCTTTCCCGCCGACCACAGCAGCTAGGGCGCGTAGCGCTAGAGGTTGTCGCGGTGGCCTAACCGCCACAGAAACTCGGGGTCATCATCGGGTCCGATGACCCGCGTCTTCGGCCTGTTGGCGGGCGACCGGGCGGCACGCCAGCCAAGGTAAATCAACGTCCCTAGCAGTAGGACGAGGAGCAGGTAAAGCACGCAACACCTCCATGGAGGGAATATACCCGGGCCGTAGGCTCACGTTTGTGTCAGAAGGTCCTCAGGCCCCTCAGGGCCCAGCCGGCCCCGAGGGCTCAATGCGCATCGCTCTTGACGTGGCCCGCTATCTGGCTGCCCGCCTGCTTTTGGTGGTTGCGCTCAGCGCCGTGATTTATGGGGTTGCCCGTTTGCTTGGCGTCGTCGATTTTCCGCTGGTCATTGCGGTGCTTTTTGCCCTGGTGATCGCGATGCCATTGGGCATCTGGTTGTTTAGCCCGTTACGTCGTCGTGCCACCGCTGGATTGGATCGGGTCGGTGCGCGTCGCCGCCATGAGCGCGCACAGTTGCGGGCCCGTCTGCGTGGTGAGCTGCCACCGGAGCAGCCCTGACACCGCATTCAGTGGGTCAGCGCCAGCGCGGCAGCTATCGAAATCGACCAGACCAGCATGGCTAGCCCGGTGTCGCGTAGCACCGGTATTAAGCTAGCCCCGCCGCCGCCTGCTCGAACCGGTCGCACTGCTCGGATGGCTAGCGGCGTGGCTAACAGTCCCGCCGCGCACCACACGGTGGCCGTCATGAGCGTCAAGGTGAGAGCGCCCGCGACTATTAGCAGTGCTTGATACAGCATCCGGGTGTTGGCGTCGCCGAGGCGAACCGCCAGGGTGATTTTTCCGGAGACTGTGTCGGTGGGGATATCCCGCAGATTATTGGCCACTAGTACGGACGATGACAATGCCCCGGTGGCGACCGCGAGTTCGAGCCCGACCCAATCCACTCGCAATGCTTGGGTGTATTGGGTGCCTAGTACGGCAACCAACCCGAAGAACACAAACACGGCGATCTCGCCCAGGCCAGCATAGCCGTAGGGCTTTGTCCCGCCGGTGTAAAACCAGGCCCCGGCGATGCAGCAGCCGCCGATGATGATCAACCATGGTGCACTGCACCATGCCAGCACCACACCCGCCACTGCGCCGACCGTCAAGCTCAGCACTGCCGCAGTGAGCACCGCCCGCGGCGACGCTAATCGTGCGCCTACTAGTCGTACTGGCCCGGTCCGGACGTCGTCGGTGCCGCGGATGCCGTCTGAGTAGTCGTTGGCGAAATTGACCCCAATGGTCAGCGCTATTGCCACTGTCAGCGCCAGCAGCGCCCTGCCCCAGTGTGCGGCATGCAACTCGGCGGCGGCGCCGGTACCAGTGATTACTGGTGCCAGTGCGTTCGGCAGTGTCCGCGGACGGGTACCGGCGATCCATTGGGTGAAGCTAGCCACCAGAGTATCCTGCCGTTGCCGGGTCTGGGTGATCAAACGGCCAGGACCGCGGTGGACTGCGAATAAGGGACATGCCCGACAATAAGCGGATGCTTGGAGTAATCGGCGGCAGTGGCTTCTACACTTTTTTTGGACCTGATGCACGCAACGTCAAGTTGGACACGCCATTTGGTGAGCCGAGTGCACCTATCATGGTGGGCAGTCTGGGGGAGCATGAAGTTGCTTTCTTGCCTCGCCATGGTGTTCGCCACCAATACTCGGCGCACACTGTGCCGTACCGGGCCAATATGTGGGCGCTGCGTGCGCTGGGGGTCCGGCGGGTTTTTGCGCCGTGTGCGGTGGGTAGTTTGACTCCGGAATTCGGGCCGGGCGCTGTGGTGGTTCCTGATCAGCTTGTCGACCGGACGCGGGGTCGCGCCGACACCTATTTCGACTCCGATGCTGACTCTGAGCTGAACTCCGGCACCGCTCATGTCAGTTTTGCTGACCCGTACTGTCCGGTGTTGCGGGCTGCGGTCACCGGCCTGCCCGAGGTGGCCGACGGTGGCACCATGGTGGTGATTCCGGGTCCGCGGTTTTCCACTCGGGCGGAGAGTCGGTTCTTTGCCGCGGCCGGTTGCACACTGATCAACATGACCGGCTACCCGGAAGCGGTGCTCGCTCGTGAACTCGAAATATGTTATGCAGCAATCGCTTTAGTGACGGACTTGGATTCCGGCGTTGATCCCGGTACCGGTGTGAAAGTTGCCGATGTGCTCGCTGAATTTGACAAGAATATCGAGCCTTTTAAGAGGCTGGTGCTGCAGGCGATTGGCCGGGTTGAGGTTGAGCACACGTGTGAGCAGTGTCTCTCCGGTCTGCCGTTGCCCGCGAATCTGCCCTGAGGGCGCCGGCGCTATCGGGGGGCTGAGGAATCCTTACCCGACGCAGGCCATCATGTCAACCGGGTTGTTTTGTATCAAATTTGTTGATATAAATACTTGGTGTTTCCCGCGCTGAACTGGCGGTTTGTTGTCATGAAGCCGTTCGGGGTGACGCCGGGTGAGTCGAGCAGCGCACCATTGTGGTACTGCAGAAGGGCGGCCTAGCATGCCTCTCAGCGTGGCGGCGGCTTTATTGATGCTCGGTTTGATCACGCTCACCGGGCACTTCATTGGATTCACCGACTCCAGTGACGATGAATTCGGCGAATCCGTTCCCGCTTTCGGAAAAGATCAAGGGGCGACGGTGGTCGGCGGACTTGCCGATGTCGCTTGGATTGCAACTATCTCAGACATCCTGCGAAAAACTGGCTTTATACCCACCGCGGTCCTCGCTGAGCCGGCGGGCGTCGAAGCGTTAGTAACCGGGGCGGCGGATTCTGGGGTAGTTGTTGAGGCGACGGCCACTGAGACGACAATGGCTGAGGCGAAATTCGCGGAAGCGACAGCTGGGGTAGAAGAATTTCTGTCGCCATTTTTGAATGTTTATGTTTTAGCTGAAGCGCTGGAAGCTACCCTTGGGTTTGGGGAGCCGTATCGGGGTGGCGATATTGAAGTTGGTTCGAAACATTTTAGTGCGTTGGGTGAACAGCTGAATTTGGCTCTTCCTGACGATGGTTGGCAGGGTCTGGCGATGTCGGCTTACTCGGAAAAAATTGTTGCCTTGCAGGATATCTCGCTAAAATTAGCTGAATTAGATACCCAGCTGGCGTATCACGCTAAAGATCACGCCAAACGCGTCAACGATATACGTTTAGGCGTGGGGTTCCTGAAAAGCTTCGCCATCGTGGGTCATTTCGTCTGCCCCGACGATGGGGAGGTTATCGCTCTTGCCTTCGGCGCTTACATAACCATGATGGCGTTCATCTTCAAATTCTCCACCAAACACGGGAGCCGGGTAAGCAATCTCTGCGATGAATATCAGCGCTTGGGTGCGCAGGTGGCCCCGCTGGGGCCAGTGGCGTGCGCCGCAGGGGTTAAGCGGGCAGCGGCTCGGGATGCGACGGTTCCGGTGCCGCTGCCCGCTGGCATGCCGGTGCCGCAGCAGCGCCCGGCTAGGTCGAGGGTAACGGTGGGGGTTCCGGGTCTGCCACCCGCTGGTGCGGAGGTCAGGCCTGTCGAGGGTGACTTTGCTTGGGTGGCTCGGATCGCCGACGGCGCCGACGGCGAAAGCATGGGAGCCGGCGCGGCGGCTATTGGCGCAATAGTTGCTGGACGAGCGCAAAGCCGGATTTAGCGAAATGACTTCGCTAAATCCGTAACCAAATCAGCATAGTCGTTGGCGAACTGGGGCCCTGACTCCGTGTGTTGGACATGCGTGATGGCGGAAAGTTGCTAGGGAAGCGAGATGATCCAACGCGCGGAGTCGAGATTCGAGTTCGTGGCGACTGACCCGGCGGCGGTGTACGCCTCGGCGGTCTGCATGTCCGGGCCGTGGTTCAGAGCCGCAATTGCGGTCGATCGCTTAGGCTTAGTGGAGCTAACTGATAGCGCACTGATACACGGTGTGCTGCCGGGTTGCCTGGGATCTACTAGGTGACCCGGGGCCGCAAAATGGATCTGGAATCGGTCAACCGGCGTCGATTGCTGAGCGCCCGGGAGCGCCTGTTGTGCAAGAGTTATCCAAAGACGCGGAACGCTATTCGCGTCGAAGCCGGCCCTGGCCGCATGTGATCTTGGTTGATCCGAAATCAACGCTTTCATTACCGCCAGCATTACCAACGCCCGTAGTCGGGATTGCAACTGCTTCTTCGAACGAGCCAAACGCGTCACCTGAGGTTTCTGAAATCCGGACAACTCGGCTTGTCGGAAACGCTTCTACGGATCCGCTAACGGCGGGCCGCAACCCATATTTCATACCGGTTGCTTGGATGCAGGCAGGGGCCGATTCTGCCCGATAAAAACTCCAGCATCAACTGCATTGCGGTATATCATATGCATTGATATAATGTAATTAAGCCTCCTGGGGTCTTGGCGCTGACGCCACCGGTTTGGCGGTGTAGCTCTAACGAAAGGTGTCCCCGTATGCTTGCTGGTGCAGCGGCTGCTGCTTTGTTAACGCTTGGTTTGATTACGCTTACTCAGCATTTTATTGGGTATACCGACTCCAGTGACAATGAATTTGGCGAATCCGTTCCCGCCCTCGGGAAAAGTCGAGGCGCGATGGTACTTAGTGGTGTTGCTGATATCGGTTGGATTGCAACTATGGCCAGGCTTATAAATAAACTTCGCTTTGAATCTTCTGCGGCTGAATTGGTGATAGGAGAAGATGTGAGCGCATGGATGCATATCTATTTTTTAGCGGAAACTCTAGAGCTTACCCTTGGGTTTGGGGAGCCGTATCGGGGTGGCGATATTGAAGTTGGTTCGAAACATTTTAGTGCGTTGGGTGAACAGCTGAATTTGGCTCTTCCTGACGATAGTTGGCAGGGGCTGGCGATGTCGGTTTACTCGGAAAAAATTGTTGAGTTGCAGAATATCTCGCTAAAATTAGCCGAATTAGATACCCAGCTGGCGTATCACGCTAAAGATCACGCTAAATGTGTCAACGATATACGTTTAGGCGTGGGGTTCATGAAAGCGTTATCGGCCATTGGCCATTGGGTATGTCCTCAGCAGGGAGACCTCATTGGGTTAGCGTTGGGTGCTTACATAACCATGATGGTGTTCATCTTCAAATTCTCCACCAAACACGGGAGCCGGGTAAGCAATCTCTGCGATGAATATCAGCGCCTGGGTGCGCAGGTGGCCCCGTTGGGGCCAGTGGCGTGCGCCGCAGGGGTTAAGCGGGCCGCGGCTCGGGGCGTTGACGCTACGGGCGCGTGGGGTCGCTTGTCGGGAGAGTTGGGCGTGCGCGCGGTGCCGGGGCATGCCGCCGCGTTCGATTCGACTGCTGGTGGTGTTGCCGCGGCCCGGGATGCGACGGTTCCGGTGCCGCTGCCCGCTGGCATGCCGGTGCCGCAGCAGCGCCCGGCTAGGTCGAAGGTAACGGTGGGGGTTCCGGGTCTGCGACCCGCTGGTGCGGAGGTCAGGCCTGTCGAGGGTGACTTTGCTTGGGTGGCTCGGGTCGCCGGCGGCGACGATGGCGACGATGGCGCCGACGGCGAAAGCATGGTAGCCGGCGCGGCGGCTATTGGCGCAATAGTTGCTGGACGAGTTCAAAGCCCGATTCAGCGAAATGACTTCGCTAAATCCGTAACAAAATCAATATAATCGTTGACGCAATATGCATTCATGGGCTAGCTAAAAAGGGCAGGGTGAAACTATGGCAGATTTAATTGTTGCACCAAAAAATATAGGTAAATTAGCGGAAATACTTAATCAATTAACCGGTACGGCTGAGCAAGGCACTACGGCTGTCACGCATCTTAAGTCTAAAGTGTGGGTGAGTTATGGCGTATCGTCCGGGGTGGTTAACGAATCTTTTGTTAAAGCCGAAAAAGCCCGTCGAGCCGTGGGCGAATCGCTGCAGCAATCATGTGCTGATCTTGCTTTGCGGCTGCGCGTAGCCGCAGAGTTATATGAATCTGTCGATGCGCAGGCTGGCTCTGCAGTCTTCACCAGTGTGTCGCCGCCGGCCGAGGCACCTGCCGAGCGGTGACAGGTGGCCATTAACGCCGGTTACTGGACAGGTCCTACCCCGTGGGGTGTACTCGAAAAATCCGCGGCGGCTGGCTTCTATGCTGCGACGCAGCCGCCGTCACAGCCAACGGCTGAGGCTGGCCTGAGTCTGGACCTCTCCGGCGCTTCTGGCCCAGGTCACGGTTGAGGATCGCCATGGCCAGCAGGCATAACGCCACGCCGCACAGCACCACATCGAACGTGCTGGTGATCTGCTGGGCCAGATTATTTCCGTACACCGGTCCAGCTGTCCGCACGGAACCTGCAAAGCGGGGGGCCAGCGCGATACCCAGGATGACACGAGAAACGGTCAGTGTGAAGACGAATCCGCTCACCACCCAGACCGGCCGCGCGGACAGCGCACGGTTGCTGAGGTTGATCCGCAGCCACAGCGCCAGCACGGCGGTGGCCAGGTCAAATGCGGCCAGCGTCATGCTGTCGTAGCGTGAGTAGGGGAAATCTAAGCCCACGGCGACGGCGAGATCGGTGATCCGCATCGTCATCGACGCGAAGCACCATACGGTGATAAGTAGCAGGCCTTCATGGATGGCCTGCCGCAGTATGGCTCTGTTCATCGGATGTGTGGTCACGAATGTGCGCAAGCTAAGCGGCGCGATCATCGCCGCGGCGGCCGCCCAAGCCAGATAGCCTTCGTAGCCGACCCCCGCCGTCGAGGTGTTCTGCGCAATGCCATGAAAGGCGTCAAGTTCACGGCCGAAGGGAAGCGCCCACAGAAGTGCCCCGGCGGCCAACGTCGAGACTCCCAGCGCGATCGTGACCAGCCTGGCGGCCTCACTACGCTGCCGGATTATCCGCGACGCCACGACGACGGCGGCTAACGCCGCTAGCCCATACACCACCGCGGTACCGATCACCGCGATGCTTTGCCGATCAACACCAGTTGAACCCATCGAACCGGCGAGGGCGTACCTGATCCGCCACACCAGGTTGAACAGAAAGCTCATCGTCGCACCTGCGATCCCCGCGTATCCGCATAACCGTGCGCACGTCTGCCAGCGGCGAACCTTGTCGTCCTGATCGTCGGCACTGGTGAGGGTGGGCTGTGCGCTCAGCAGCGACCCTGCGATGCCCCACCACGCGCCCGGGCCAACACCATTCGGCACGGTTACGCTGCCGCCATATCGAACGGATTGAACCACGCTGATCGCCACGAAAGCGGCCACCAGCAGCAGATAGGGGATATTGAAGGCCAGTCGAAGCCAGCTGCCCCGCAAGGGGAGAGCTCCCACCGAAAACACCGTCACGACAAGTAGCAGCACCCACAGTGTTTTGTTGCTGTTCGGGATCGTGATGCCAAATCCAAGATTCCACGGCAAAACCAACGCAACCAACAGCAGCGTGGTGGCGGCGATGGCAGGCCGCGGTGACACAGGGGCCGGCATCGGCTGGTGTCCGGCCAGCTGCTGAACCCGCGCGATGCGAGGCCCTTCGCCGGCCCCGCCGGCGGGCGTGTCATTGTTGCTGTAGTTCACGCAACCCCCTGGAATCGGCGAAATCTTGCCGCCCGAATGGGCTGCCGACGTTACTGCAGTGTAATGATCGAGTGATTGCTGGTTGTGGGGTGGCCAGTCGGAAGAAGGCGGTAATGGACGTCGTTCTGGGTGTGGCCGTGACCGGCCCGGTTGCGCGCCTATCGCTTCTTGGGCCAGCCGCTGGTGGGCACGCGGTGCTCGATGAGTCGGTGGTTGATCTGGCGATGCACCCGATGGAGACGTTGATACACACCGTGGTGGGTACTAATCAGTTGCTGGCGGGCGAGAATCACCGGCTGGTCGCCACGCGGTTGTGCTGGTCAGATTCGGATAAAGCCGATGAACTGCGGCGTGCCTTGGAAGACTCTGGCGTGCATGACGTCACGTTAGTGTCGGAGTCCGACGCTGCGACGGCACTCCTGCAGATCCCACCCGACGGGGTCGATGTTCATCCGGACGATGCGACTCTGACGGGACTGGCCGCTCTCGACTCGCCGCCGACGGTTATGGCTGCTCAACTGTGTGGAGACGTCGAGCCCGGCTTCGCCACTGCCCGCGGCGCGGCGATGACGGCTGGCCTGCCGTTGACGGCTCCGGTCGACCGGTCGCCGGATGATTCGACCATGGCGGCCCCCGCCAGTGACGCGACGCAGTCCAGCGCGGAGATTGGTGCGCAACTGGCCTACTCGCTTACCGGCGAGGCTGACCTGCTTCCTTATCAGGAGCACGGTACGTCCGGAGAGCCCGAAGAAGATGAAGTAGCGGTGGGTCCTGCCGTGCTCACTTCCCGGTCATTGCTGATCAGCAATGCTGTTATTGCGTTCGCGGTGATCGGGTTTGCGACGTTGGCGGTGGCGGTGGCGATTGCCGTTCGTCCGGCGGCCAGTCAGCAGCCGGTGCAGGGGCATCAGAATGCCACGCCGGGAAAATTCATGCCGTTGTTGCCCACTCAGCAGCAAGCCCCGGTGCCGCCGCCACCCGCCGATGCGCCGACCGCAGGGTTTCAGGGCGGCACCGTTCCGGTTGCGCCGGCCCCTGGCCCGGGAACCCCGCCGATTGCGCCTGAGGTTCCCGACGTGCGGCCAGGGCCGGTAATCAACGTGCCGCCGGTGATCCCGATACCGATTCCCATACCGGTGCCGATCCCGATCCCGCGTCCGCCCCAGCCGACGGTACCGACCACCGTTCCCACGACGACGGTCCCGCCGACGACCACCACGACGGTTCCGCCCACTACGACGACTACTGAGCCCACGACTACCACGACCACGGTCCCGCCGACCACCACCACGACGGTTCCGCCCACTACGACGACTACTGAGCCCACGACTACCACGACCACGGTCCCGCCGACCACCACCACGGCCCCGCCAACTACGACTGTCCCGCCAACCACCACGGCCCCGCCAACTACGACTGTCCCGCCGACGACCACGACGGCCCCGCTAACCACTACGCATACCCAGGCAGCCGTACCGACAAAGCGGATTCCTGGTCTCTGAAGCTCGGGGCGAGGTCTTGGCCTTGATTGGCCTCATCGTCGTTATTAAGCCGATGACCGCGGGGGCTTCGGAGGCTGAGGAGTGCTGCCCGGTGGGGCGGCGTTACCCTTCGGCCAGTGTAAATCAAATTACTTGACATAAAAGCAATTTTTTTGCTAAGATGCGACGCGCGCCTAGCCGGTGAAAATTGCGTGCGCTTTTGCCTTTAATCGGATGATTTCACAGGTTCGGTTTGATTTGATTGACAGAATAAGGACCGTAATTAATGTCACAAATTGGAGCGCGGAAACGGCATTGGGTACCGCTAAGATTCCAGAGTTTTCGGAAATTTTGTCCGCTTTACGGAAGCGTGCCTATCGAAAATTTTTTGATTAGTCTAATTCTTTCTGAATTGTTGTGACCGAAATTTATGAAGCGGCGCCGCAGGGGGCTTTCGCGGCATGGGAGATTTCATCCGTCTACCTTGCTATTTTTGCAATGGTCGAGGCTGAATTTCCATCTTTAGCGGCCACGTACAATGAAACTGATTTGGATCGCAAATCACTTAATCTCCAGATGGCCGAATTTGCCTTCGGCGGGTTCTACTGGCTTAGTCTTGTTCTTTTTCAAGTAAAGAAATCCTCCAGGGATATTATTTCACTATCTAATTTGGGGGATCCCGTAGCGGCGATGGCCCTTCTTTTTCTGGCGATCGATTTTATTGAGCTACTGGATTTGGTGAATGGATTAGGTGCACCGGATACGGGTGGCGACTTTCGCGACGGGGCTACGGCGTTCGGTAAAAATATATCAATTATAGTAGCTGAAGCCTTTCCTGGCGATAATTGGACAGGTGACGCGGCAGAAACTTATAGAAGCAAAAATCAGAACCACTTGAATCATTTGGAGAACGTTGGGCGGGCAGATCGCAAAATTGCAAGCATTACAAATGCCCAGGCGGCTGCGGTCGAAGTGGGTCACGAGCTACTCGAGAGCGCCTCATTGATCCTTAGCGTGGCGGTAATGCTTCTGACGCCTATCTATGCGTGTTGGTATTTGTTAGAGAAACGTTCGGGTTTCGCATCCACGGCGGAGGACCTCGCCGAGGATTTCTCGCAATTGCCAGCGGATCTAGGCAGGTTGATGGTGAACTTTGTGAGAGCCGCAGTGCTTGCTGCAGGGCTAATAGCCCTTGGTGCGATCAGCTATTTAATTGACGAGGGGAAAGGAAGCCGCCAGGCGATCAACGATGCCAAGGCCGCGTATGGTTCAGTAGCCCGCTACTGGCTAATGCTGCTGCCGTAGTTCATGATCATAGGTTTTCTTGTCGCTGGCAGTCAGATGGTTGGGTTCGGTATTGGTGCTGTCGCCTCCAGTTGAATACTGAGCAGCCTGCTCCGGAATTACCTGCTCGCCTTTACCGGTCGGAGCCGACAATTGTGCACGTCCCGGACCGCCTACACCAACGCAGATCAGGACTCTGCTCGGTGCATTGATACCCGAGCGCAGACTCTGGGTGGGTTGGCGGCGAAATTCCTGGGATTGAGCTTCGGGTCTGGGGAACCGCGCCGGAATCGTGGATTTATGGGTTATCGCCGAACCGGCGGGCCAATGCGGCTCGGTCCACCTTCCCGATACCCCGACGTGGTAGCGCGTCAACAATGTGCAATTCGCGCGGCGCGGCGGTGGCATCCAAGGTAGCGGTGACATGGGTGCGCAGCGCCTCCAGCGTTGGTGGCGCAGCACCAGCGGCGAGCACCAGCGCGGCCACCACCCGCTGTCCAAGCCGGTTGTCGGCCAGGGCAAAAACCGCGCAATCGCCTACTGCGGGGTGGGTGCGCAGCGCGGCTTCCACGAGCTGCGGCAGCACAGTTAATCCGCCGGTGCTAATTGCGTCATCGACCCGGCCTAGCACGGTGAGCACCCCAGAATCATCGATCACCCCAAGGTCGTCGGTGTAAAACCAGCCCGGCTCCGCGAACGGATCGGGTTTGACCGGATTGCGGTACCCCTTAGCCAGGGTTATGCCGCCAATCGCAATGCGGTTGTCGGCGCCGATGCGTACCTCCACCCCATCCAACGGCATGCCGTCGTACACGCAGCCGCCCGCGGTCTCGCTCATGCCGTAGCTGCGTATCACGGGGATACCGGCGGCGATGGCGTCGTCGAGAACGCAGTCCGGTAGTGTTCCGCCGCCGATCAGCACAGCATCTAGTTCGGCCAGTGCGGCCGCCGCGGCAGGGTGGGCCAGTGCCTTGGCCAACTGGGCCGCGACCAAGGCGGCATACCGGCGTGGTGTTCTTAATCTGCTTATCGCATCAGGTAATTCGAGGACATTGAAGCCGTTGGCAAGGCCGAGCTGGACCGGGGTTGTGCCGGCGAGCACGCTGCGCACTACAACCTGCACACCGGCAATGTGATAGGGGGGCAGTGCCAGTAGCCAACCGCCTG
>JAIENC010000148.1 GCA_019751635.1 Mycobacteriaceae bacterium | reverse complement strand
GGCCGCGGCGTCGGTCCTCATTTCTGCCATGTTGGGCTACCTTCTTTCTTTCCGTGTTCGGGTGTCCTCGCCAAATAATGATGGCAAGTCTTCCGGCCCCGGTAGCCGGGAAGTCTGTTGTGGTGGGCACTCACCAGTCGTCCTGGTCATCAAAGTCTTCAAGGTCAACGTCGTTAGGTTCCCGAGTCAGCGTTGTTGGGGTAGCCAGCCCGGGTTTAGGTGAGCTGGCCGGTTGAGCGCCGGCGCCCATCATGCCCATTGGGGCGGCTCCGCCGACCGCTGCCGAACCCGCGCTGGCCGCTATCGATCTGGCGCTGGTGGTGGTGCCGGCTGTCCGCACCGTTGAGCTCTCAACCAACTGTGCCATCAGCGGCGTGCGGGGTGACGTCCTGCCCGCCCCGGGCACTGATTGAGCACGTAGCAGCCCTGCCCCCATGCACGGGCCCGACCCCCCGGCTAAGGGGTGATTCGACAAAGGATTGGCGCCAAGCAAGCCCATCTGGGCTTCCGGGCTGTCCGCGGCGCTGGCGCTGGATCCGCCCATGCTGCCGGTCTGGCTAAATAGCGACGTGACCTGCTGGATGGGCGATATCAGCTGCTGGGTGATGCCGCTAATCGACCCCGGCTGCCCCAGAAAATCAATCAGCTGCTGGGCCGCTGAGTTATCGGAAGGTTCGGGGGCCGGTGTTGGGGTGACGTCCCCACCCGCCAGCCCAGTGAACTCCGTCAAGGCCTGGGCCGGACCGGGAATGGGCGACGGGGGCATGGGGACTAAGTCGCCGGGGATGGTGTCGAACTCCGCCCATGGCCGGGCGGGGCCTTCGGCCGTCATCTCGGCGAGCTTGACCGAAACCCAGGCTTTCACGGTTTGGTCCATGCCGGGAGCCAGAATCGGCTGGGACGCAGGGAGTTCCTCAAAGGTGGTGTTGGCCGCAGTTTCGGCTTGGTAAATGTCCATAGCGCCGCCGGCTTGATTCCACATCCGGACAAAATAATCTGTTTCATTGAAGGCGATCGGAACTAAGTTTATACCAAGGAAATTAGTTGCGGTAAGCACGCCATGGGTAATGTGATTTACCGCAATCTCGGGCAGTGAAGGTGTTGTTCCTAACGCTTTCATATAGGACACGGCTTGCGCGGTGGATTGTTGAGCGCGGCGTTGGGCGTAGCTTGCTGCAGCATGCAACCAACTCACCATGGGGGTGGCGGCCAGCGTTGCCCGCTCGCTGCCCATGCCGGTCCATACTCCGTTGAGAGCTACCAATGCTGTGGCTAACTCGATGGCGTGCGTCTCCAGGGTGACGGCTAGCGATCCCCATCCCGCTGCGGCCTGAAGCATTGGCTCTGGCCCCGCGCCGGCCATCAACCGGGCGGTGTTCAGCTCGGGAGGCATCGCGTGCCACAGCATGGCTATCAGTCCTCTTGCTCGTAGGTGTTTATCAGGGCTGACTTACTACGCTAGCGTGCCGGCGGCCCCGGCGTCGACTGCAGAGTAGATGTCAGTGATGTCCGTTACTGCCGATCCCGCCCGGATGAGCTCGTCGTAGGCTGCGGTGATCACGGCTAATGCTGCGGCACCTTCGGTCGCAAATGCCGCTGCGGCTTGCGCGGACACATCGTCGGCGCCGGCAGGGGCTACCCCGGTGATTGCTGGCGCGGCTGCGGCACAGGCGGACAGGCCGTCATTGGCGTGATCAACTATTCCCAGACCAATTGTCGTAGCTGCCGGGTTGTGTGACATAAGTTGCATCGGAATCTCCTGGAATTTTGAAGTGTGAATACAAACCCCGCTCGAGATGCTCGAAGTGATGATGCGGTAATACAACTCTGACGGTCGAGCTCATCCTGAGCAATGGGTGGGGGCTGTGGGATTCCTTGGAACCAGCTGTGCAAACAAAGCCCAGTTCAGACGCTTATCGGGGTCCGTCGAACTCTTCTTCTGTGGATTCAATGTAGGCAGCTTGAATGACCTCTCGGCCTTCCGGCGAGAGCAACATTGCTTGGCCGGGGGGGCGCCGTTTGACCTTGAATTCCGAGGAGGGGAAATCTCCCTTATCGCCGGAGAGAAACAAGGTGGGAGATCCTGCCCCGAATGCGGCCCCAACAAACTTGTCCATGGTCGCCTTGTAAGCCTGGCTCATCTGGCAGGTAACAATGATATGTAGCCCAATATCGGCGGCTGCCGGCAGCAGTGGGGCCAGCGGCGTCATTGGCGGCATTCCGCCTGCAGCGCCCACGATCATGTGCCAATCGTCGACCAGCAGCACCACGTCGAACCCGGTCCACCAGGAGCGGGACCGAAGCTGGGTGGTGGTCAAATCAGACGGCGGCAGCCGTTTCTTGAGGTTAGCGGCCAGCGCCTTGATCGATTCGTCTAGTGATGCGCTGTTGCGGTTAATCGCTCCCGCGGCCAGCAGATGACTGTCTGGTACCGCATCAAGCAGCCCTGAGCGGTAGTCCGCGAGCATAAAACGCACTTGCTCAGGGCTGTTGCGGGCGCAGATAGCCCGGGCGATGGCGTGGGCAATGCGGGTCTTACCGGACTTGGCTGCGCCGAAGATTAACAAGTGCGGTGTGGTGTACATGTGGGTGTAGGCCACCGAGAGATCCGCTTCGCGTAATCCCATGGGAATTGTCCAGCGCGTGCGGTAATCAGATTCCGGACCGGGCGGGTTCGGGTCAAGTTCATTGAGCTGGATACGTTCCGGCAGCACCCTAACCCGGGGTGCCCGGTCGGTGTAATGCTCTGCCAGCTGTGTCACCGCCCCGGTAATCGCGTCAACCAGATTGTCATTGCCATGCACGCGGTCAAATCTGGGCACACCAATCATCAGGTGATGCTTTTCTAAAGACATCGCCCGGCCCGGGCGATTGGCTGGAATCTCCCGGGTGGTGCGGTCAATCTGGGTATCACTGACGTCGCCGAGCCGGAACTCGATTTTCGTGCTGAGATAGTCACGCACCCGCGACCGTAGTTCGGTCCAGCGTGGTGTGGTGATGATGACGTGAACGCCGAACGCTAGGCCCTGCGCGGCCAGGTCTTGAACTTGCGCTTCAAGGTCGGGAAATTCGCTCACAAACGCCGGCCAGCCGTCGATAACCAAAAACACGTCGCCGAATGGATCCGCCGCAACCGGGTGATCGGGATCGTCGCGCAACTGCCGGTACATCCCGATCGAACCCACTCGGTTCTCTTTAAAGGTGACTTCGCGTTGCCGCAGCACGGCTTGCACTTCGGCAACCACCCGCATGACACGGTCGGGTTCTGATCGGGTTGCTACGCCGCCGACATGCGGCAGGTTATCCAGGTAAATCAAGCCGCCGCCACCGAGGTCGATGCAGTAGAACTGGACCTGCCGGGGGGTGTGGGTCGCAGCGGCTGACAGCATCAAGGTTTGCAGCAGGGTCGATTTCCCGGTCTGCGGCGCACCCCCAATGCCAATGTTTCCCCCCGCCCCGGAGACGTCGACCCCCCACACGCCCTGGCAGTGGCGGCGGGGCTCATCCATGACGCCCAGGGCGAAGCGCAGCGGTTGGCGTTCGTCACGCTCGATTAGCTCGCCCACTGGTGTGGGATTGGTCAACGGCGGCAGCCACATCTTGTAGGCCCGCGACTCGCTAGTGCAGAGTTGCTCGAGCACCACTTCCCGCAACGCCCGGATTTCCTGCTGCGGGGTCATGACGCCACCACCGCGTCACTGATTGCGGCCGCAGTAAACGGGTGAATCTGGGCAGTGCGCCCGCCGGCTTGCTTACCGGCGGCGCTGCCGTCGCCGTTGGCTTCGGCCCGCACCGGTGGAATGTAGGGGCCACCGGTGTAGAGGGTCCGAAACTTGATCGGGTCTTCCATGCCAACCCGCAAGAACCCGACACCGCTTTCCTCATTGGTGATGTACTGCGCCTCGGGTGTACCGATGACCGCCTTTGATTCATGAGAACTAGTGGTCCGCAGCGCAATACGATACGTGAGGTTTGGTTCGAGTTTGTCAATCCGCACTCCACCGGTCTGCAAAGACTGGGTGGCCAGCAGCAGGTGCACGCGCAGTGACCGTCCCACTCGGCAGAGCCGGTCGAACAACCCGATGAAGTCAGGATGACTTTGCAGGAGCTCAGCGAACTCGTCGACAACAACGAACAATGTGGGTAGCGGAGGTAAATCCGCGCCCCGCTCACGGTATTTTTCGTACTCGGCCACCCCGGAGAGTGCGCCCGCCGCGCCGACTCGGATCCCAGCCTGGCGCAGCACGGCTTGGCGGCGATCGAGTTCGCCGGTCAGCACTTCACCCATCCGGCTAACGAGTTCGGCCTCTTCGGCCATGTTGGTCACCACGGCGGCGGTGTGCGGAAGTTTCTCCATGCCCAAAAACGTTGAGCCACCTTTGAAGTCGGTGAGCAGCAGATTGACTTGATCGGGATGGTGGATGGCCACCAGCGACAAGATGAGGGTGCGCAGAAACTCAGATTTGCCCGATCCGGTAGTTCCGATGAGCATGCCGTGTGGGCCGCCGCCGAACTCGGCGCCTTCCTTGATGTCGAGATACATCACTTCGCCCGTTTTGAGTTCGTGGCCAAACGGGATTCGTAGCCGGCTCCGGTCGGTGTCGGTAAACATCCGCCACCGCGCCGGCGTGACCTCTTCGATGGTCTTCGCGCCGACCAGCTGGTGCCATTCGGTAGCTACCTTCTTTTGGACGCGCGCGGTCTTGTCCATGATGGTGCCGGTGATGGACCACCCGGCCAGTTTCCGGGCGATCCGGGTGGCTTGTTGCGCTGACATGCAGTCCGTGATGGAAGTGACTTGGCGAAAGCTCTGGCTGGGCAGCCGGTCATCGGCGTTGCCGTTTTCGTCCACTCTGATGCGGTAGGCCGAGCGACGGTGGTTGCCCAAGGTAATGACGGTGACGCCGGCCCGCCCGTCGGGCGGAAATCCTGCGCTGCCCCCGGTTAGATCAATGATCACCATATAAGGGCCGCTGGGGGCGGCATCTGGGGTGTGCGGCCCGCGGGCGGCTAGGTCGGCTAACCCGTCCGGCCGGGTGTAAATCATTCGGGTTGTCCCGGCGCCGTCGGTCTCGGTCGGATGCTGAACGTGCGGAAGCCATTTCAACCACGCCCAGTCCGGATTGTCCGGATCTTCGGTGAGCACCCGGATCTGCAGCAGATCCGGCGGATGAAACACCGCGAGATGGCAGATCATGGCGGTCAGCAGTCCTGCCGCCCGGGCCCGATCACCACCGACCGCAATCGTGGGAAAAGTGCGCAGCTGCAACAACTTTGGGCAATCATGAATAAGACCGTGGGTGCGCAGAAATTTGATCACCCACATGTGACTGACCGGCTCTAGGTATGGCTGGGGTGCTGCGCTGGGGCCGGCCAACTCGCCGCCCACGGCGGGCTTCAACAGCCGATCTACCGCAGGCTGATCACCGGTACCAATGCGCGTAGCGCCGTAGAAATCGGCGGTGCTGGGCCGGGACCACTGGCGCTGGGTGCCCACAATGGACAGCAGATCATCAGGATGGGGGGCGTGGTAACCGAAGAACGCCACCTGCGCGCTGGCCGAGGATTGGACCCGCGGCCGCAGCCCGGCCAGGTACCGCAGGTATTCCTTGCGGTCGGCGTTGATCTCGGGCACTTTCTTGCCGCTAGAACCGCCGCCGGCCAAGACGCCGACGGACATCATGATCATCATCAGCGGCATCATCAGCATGTACGGCGATAACTGCCGGGTGCCGGTCATCAGCATGATGCCGATCATCCCGAGCATGCCGACACCCATCACGTAGGGAAGAGCCTTCTGGATACCCGACGGCGGAATGTCGATGCCGAGGTCTTCGGGTGGCGTGATGCTGATTTCACCGGGGATCAGCCGGGGTCCGCGGGTGATGGTTGGGGTGAATTTTTTGGTCGTCATGAGGGTGCTCCCAGGCCGGTGCCGGCTGAAAATTTTCGAGGATCGGGATCGGGGGGCAACGTGTCATGCTCGAGCAGGGCGGCCTCTTTAGACAGCACCGGGCCATCAACTAAAAGCCTAATGATTTCCCACGGCGCGGTTTTGGGGGAGGAGAGATTAAGCGAACCAGCTGTTTGCGCGTCGGGAATTCCGTAACGCACCCCTTGCGGGTCGACATAATACAAAGATTCGCCATAGCGAGGATCCGGTGATTGCACCTGAACGTATTTTCCGCCATTGAGATAAATCGTGGCAGATCCTTGGATTTGTTTAATGCCGGTGCTCATTACCGCCGGCGCTAGGGGCAGGTGCCGGCCCACGAAGACCGTGGTGATAGGGGACTGGTCGCCCGGCTTGCGCTCCCATGACCAGCACAAGATTGGCTCATCTGCCCGAGAGACCAGCTCAATCGGTTGATTGGGTAGGGGGGAAGGATAGACCCGCTCGGGGATCTTGATCACCAAATCCGGCGCTAATGCGGGTGGGGCTACCAATCCAAAAGATTGAATGGAGCGCAATGCTACCGCGGTGTTCTCATTCACTGGCGCTATCCCGTCGGGCAATACCACATAATATTGCGGTCCGAAATGAGCGTGAATATGAAAAACCGAACCAATCACCAGCTCTTCGGGTAAACCGAGAGAATTGGGTGCGCCGGCATCGGGAATTGGTTGCAATTGCCACGACCCGGCATCGGGTAATGCATTGAACATGGCTGCTGAGATGGGCGCCGATTTAGCGGTTGACGGGATACCCACAGCTGAGGTTAGGGCACGATCAGTCAGATCGGTGGAATGCCGCCCACCTGCAGTGATAATCCAATCGGTGCCTTGGTAAGACCCCAACAGCGCCTCATTGGGGTGCAAGGCATGTATGCCGGTGTCGATCACTAAGGGCATCGCTACGACCGACAGGGATACCCCAGGAGTGACGCTGGTGGGCTTGGTCACGGTGTCACACAATGTCCAGGTGGATGCGGTATCCGCGGCTATCGGCGTGGCATACGGGGCGCCGGGGATGCCAAGGGACTGCCCCTTGGGCATCTTGCTCAGCGCGTCGGACTTGACGGTTGTCGGGTCAGACGAATTACCTAGCACCAGGCGGGCGGAGGTCAGGTTATAGACCGGATGCAGCTGCCCATCTACCAGCACATAAAGCTGATTAGTGGTGCGGTCAACCAGTAAGTTGCTGCCGTCGAGTTTGCCCTGCGGCTTGAAATACGCCATCGCGGCAGCCCCGAGCAGGATTAGCACCGAGACCAGGATGCCCAGTGCGACCGATCGGGTATAGAACTGCAGCGGGTCATCAAACATGCGGGTATCGCGGCGCACAATGGCGTGCTCAACGCGGCGGAGCAGGAAGCGCCAGCCGCTGACCTGAACTTTGGTGGTGAGCCGCAGGCCCATGGGATCAGTCGCTGAGGTTCAGGCGCTTGTGTACCGCAGCGATTGCTGCGGCCATGTCTTCGCCATTGATCTCACACAGTCGATCCACGTCGAGCGCTTCGAAATCGACGGCCCGGGTCAGGCGGATGTCACGGTACTGCTCACCGGCTTCCACCAGCTGGCGGGCATAGCGGCCGTTGCCGGCGATATCGAGAGCGGCTTTGCCGCGAGCGGTGCGTTGCTCCAAGAGCTTTGCGGCTTGCAGTAAGTTCTCGGCGGCATCCGAATTCAGTGTTGAATCATTAGCTGCAGCAATAACATTGGCAATGGCCAGGATCTCATCAGGCGAGTAGGAATCAAACTCGATCCGGGTAGCAAAACGTGACCGCAGACCCTCGTTAGTTTCCAACAGCCGATCAATGTCGGAGCTGTAGCCGGCGATAATCACCACCAACCGGTCACGGTCGTTTTCCATCCGGGCCAGCAAGGTGTCTAAGGCCTCTTGCCCAAATGGATCCGCCCGGCCGTCCCGTTCTTGCACCAGGGCATAGGCCTCGTCAATAAACAGCACTCCGCCCAGGGCGCGATCAATGGTCTTGGTGGTTTTGACCGCCGACTGCCCCTCATATTCGGCGACGAAATCCTTACGCGCGGTTTCGACGAGTTTCGGTTCGCCAATGACGCCCAACCCGGCGAGGATGTTGGCCACTACCCGGGCGATTGTGGTTTTGCCGGTACCTGGCGGCCCGGTAAAAATCATGTGCTTGCTGGGTTGGGCAACCTTCATGCCCCGGGCAGCGCGGACCTTTGCCATCTGGGTGGCAGCCCGATACCGCTCGATCTGGTCTTTGACCCGGGTAAGCCCAATCTGACGTTCCAGCTCCGCTTCGGCCTCAGCCAGCAGCTTCTCCCGGCCGGAGGTATCCGCCACGACACTAGTTGGATCCCAGGGATCCGTCCGCGAGGAGATCTGCTCGGCGGTGGTAGTTGTCAACCGATATGCACGATCCTTCAGCGCTTCGGCGACTTTAGGCTCAGGATAGGTAGTCTGCAGCCACTCCAGTAGCGCTACGGCAGCCTCTTCGTTGCCTTGGCTGCGGCGCGTCATCGCCAAATACCAGGCAATAGCCCGGGCGCAGGCTTCACCGGCTTGCGAGGAGTTGGCTTCGGTGAGTCGGCGCTCGGCTTCAGTGAATAAGCCAAGGTTGGCCGCTGCGACCCCATGGGCAACTCCGGCCGCGGCGGCCAGGAACTTATCTGGCCACTTTGCCGCACCCCGGACTTCCTCGATGACCTCGGTCCAGCGCTGGGCCGCGCCATACACCACCGCTTTCACCCAGGACAGCAGGTGCTCCGAACCCGAAGCCTGGCAGTTGTCTAGCGCTTCCATTGCATCGGCGCAGTTGCCATGTAGCGCTTCATTGACGGCGAAACCGAGGGTAATTGTCAGGGGAGAGTTGATCGGATAGCTGATGTCGCCATACATGCCGCCAATCGCCACTCTGGCGCCCAGGGTATTGATCGAAATGTGGGCGGCTCCGCCTAGCTGCCCAAAGCGGGTGCGCGAATACCAGGCCCGAAACAGCGTCACCCGATCCGTGTCACCGCATCGAATCCGGCCGATCCAGGCGTCGCAAGCGGTCTCGTCGTAGTTGGTGATCTCAGTAAACAGCTCCAGGGCGCGAGCTTCGGAGACCGGTAGCAGAGCTACCGCGCTATCGAAAAGATTAGCCAGGCGGTCACTCATGGTCGATGTTGTATCGGGTGGCGAAGACTTCGGCTTGTGCTTCGGCGGCTTGTTCTGGTGAGGATAGAGCGAGGTTATTTTCCAGGAGGTCGCGGATGGCGGCGTTGTCGCTGGCGCCGAGGCCGCTCATGGTGTCGAACAGGAAGCTGTGTTGGCCGGCGAGTCCCTTTTGACGAGCCAAGTCGGCGATGACGAGTATTTCGTCAGCAAGGTCGGATTCGCTCATGGTGGTGACTTGAGGCGAGAGTTCGACGTGCAGAATGCGGCCGTCCATGAGGGCGGTGACGGTGACGGTTCCGGGGGGGTTGGTGACGCTGAACAGTTGGGAGGAGATGTCGGGTTCGTCGCTGTTTTCGGTGTCGGTGCTGCCTTGGGCGTGCAGCGCGTCAAAGTCAGCGTTGGTGTCTTGGGGTTGTTCGGTGTTGAACGCGTGAAGGGCGTCGACGCCGGTGTCTTGGCTGGGGCTGGTGTCGTAGGCGGAGAAATCTAGAGCGTCGGATTCGTGGCCATAGTCGTGAGTATCGGGCTCATCGGCGGCAAAAAAATCTAGGGCAGCCAGATCATCATCGCTGTCCCCGTGTTGTTGTGGCATGGCATCCTTCTTCCTGGCAAATCGTAGCGACGAAAGTCGGCTCCGGTAAGAGTATTCGGGCAGCAGAGGCCGCACTTCTGACCACCGATTAATTTTCTACCCGCTCTAGCTGTGGTTCGCCACGATTTCGGCGCACGGATCTGCTCAGGGGGGCCGAATCACCGGCAGCGGCTAGGTGAGAATGCCATGGTATGCCCAACGCGAAGTGATTTTCCTCCGCCCCCTGGGCGGGTGGTTGCGAGTTTGGCCTGTCGTAGCCACCTAGCGTGCGGCCACGCGCGGAGAACTAGTGTTCAGCAGGATCGAACCAGGAACGCGACGGCAGGAACTCCACCAAGCTGTCCAGTGTGCGCTGCAGGTTCTCCTGGCTGCCAGGCAGAAAGCTGCCGTACAGCTCACCGCCGACTCGGCGGGGAAGCGATACCAGCCGGCCGCGGGTTGAATCCAGCACGCCGGCGGCCACCTCGGTATGCGTCACCGTGCCGCCGGGCCGGCGCTGGGCGGCGGTGATCTCCACCCAACTGCGCGGGTCGCTAATGATCGCGGCGTAAATCCGGGCGGATGCTGAGGAGAGGCCAAACTTGGCCAGTTGGGTGGCTGTGGTGCAGGCGGCCAGCTCGGTAGCCAAGCCGGTCAGCGGTTCCACCGCAGCGGGCTGAGCGGGTCCCAACACGGTGGTCACCATGCCGGCCAGACCGACCTGGGCCGCTACCAGCTGCAGCACCAACAGGTCGCCGTTGCGTGCGGCGATGACATGTTGTTCCCCCTTGCGGCACACCGCGAAGCGGGTCATCACGCCGCCCACATCGCGGCGCCACCACCGGCCCTCCAATATCCGGTCTGGCCTGCTCAGAGTGTCGACCATGGCGGCCACGGTGGGCTGGGGCCGGCCGCTGCGATCCAACACTTCCTGCGCGGTCAGATCACGACGGACCTGGTTCCAGACCAGGTTGCGCAGGTCCTCTTGGGGGATGTTGGGTCGGATACCCAGCACTGTCGGAAAATCCACCAGGTCCAACCGGTCGGCGATCACCAAAATGCCGTCGATGGTGAGTTCCACGCCGACCACATCGTCGGTGGCACCCACCTGGCCGGTTATCAGGGGGCCAGACATCGCTAGTAGGAACGCAGCTGCTTGTTGATGTTATCGCTGGTCTGCTGATCAGTGCTCGTGTAGGCGGCGGCGGCGGTCCGCAGCTTTTCCGCAAGCGCGGCCGAGGCGTTTTGCAAGGCGATGCCCGCGTGACGGCGGGCTCTTTCAGCTTTGGTGAAGGCATCATTAGAGGGGCCGCTAGCTACACCGTGGCTCACCCAGAGATTGGTTTTCATATCGGAAGCCGTCATGGCGGCCTCACCAGACCCAGCGGCCGCTTGGTCCTGCTTATCTGCCAGTTGATTGAGGTGTTCGGTAGTGATTTCAACATCTGCCATGGTGTGTGCCTGAGCCTCCTTGCCGGTTCGCTAGATCAGGATACGTGGGTTTTGCTGGCCAGGCGATCACTCATGGCAGCGACCTGTGCGCGCCGGGCGGGGCTGTCCGTGACCGCGCTACATGATCTGCCGGCGCATATTCTGGGCCGCGATATCGTCTGTGCTCTCGTAGGCGTAGGCGGCTTGGGTGAGCCAATCAGCCAGGTCGTTAGCGTACTTTTGCATGCCGTACGCCAGCCTGTTGTGGGCGTCCTCCACGTTACGTAGGCAGTGACGCGCTTCGTGGTTTTCGCATATCGCGCCGTGAGTATGCCAGACCCTATGGGCCAGGCCGGAGACTGCACTGGCTGCTTCGGCGAAGGTTGCCGCTGCTTCACGCTGGTGCTGGGCCAGACCTTTGAGATATTCCGGAGTGACGGAGACAAGGGGCATTGCTTAGGCCTTCCGTTCGGGGTTTTGGGCTGCGGGGGAGGAGATGCGGCGCCCGTCGCTAGGCTTCGCCGGCGCCGCTTGGTCAGGGCTGGATGATCCGACCCCGACCGGAACTCGCTCAGCGTCGGCCACCCCGGCGGCGGCCGCAGGGTCGATGTCTTCGGCGGGCATCGCCTTGGCGGGCGCTAACGAGCGTGCTTGGGTATCTGCCCAGTTTGCCGGGTGGCGCTGCGGTGCCGCCGCCGCAGCCTGGCTCGGCACGCTGGGGGAGGGGGTGGTTTGTGCAGCGGCGACAAGCGGCACGCTGGAGACCGGTGCTGCCTCCGGTGGTTGTGCTGCCTGCGTTGTTGCGGCGGCCGATTCGGGTCTGGGCGCTGAACTAGGTGGGGGGCTGTCACGGAAATCGGTCAGCGCAGGTGGGCGAGCATGATGGCGCCCGGAACTGGTAGCCATGGTGGTGTCCGTGGGCTCATCGGTGGAAGCGGACAGGTTGACATCCACGAACCAGGGGGTGGCTGATGCTTGGGCTAGCGAGCCCCCGTAGGGCGAGACCGACGGAACCGAAGACGGTATCTGGGTGAGCAAATCATCGTAGGCATTAGCGACACCATCGATATGGCCTTGAATCGTGTGGGACCAGATCGCCATAGTCATGACGATTCCCAACGCACCTGTTATCGCGGTAGTGGCCATTGCTATCTGAAAACCGCGTGACATCCCCAATCCGAACGACGCCTCCATGGCCAGGGCGATGCTTTCGCAGATCACCAACCCCACGGTCAGTGAGGCCAGGCAGCACTGCATGATCTCTACCCCGAGGGCCTGAGTGCTAATCCATTGCTGTAATTGGGTATCCAAGGATTGGCTCTGGGTCACAAACGTGGTGAGCACGGCGTCTATTCCGGCTTGCGCCGCGACATATTGCAGGCTTTGAACGTCAAGGGTGTATTCCTGGGACGCCGCGCTGTACCAATCTGTGATTTTCGGGGTCGCCGAGGTGAGCTTGTCGTATGCTGCCGCACATTTGCTCATGCTGGAACTGAGTTGACTTCCCCAGTCGGGCGAGTCGCCGATCCCATACGGCACGCCAAAAAGTGGCACTATGCCAATTTCCACGACATTTAATGCACAAAGAAGAATCGTAATCGATGGCGACATAAGGGGGTTCGGATGATCTGCGTGAACTGGGACAGCATGGGCAACGCCCCTTCCTGGATCGACTTCACCTTCGCGGTACCAGGTGAAACCTCTTGTCCACTGTTCCCGTGTCGGTTCAACCCAAAGGGGCTCCGGTTGAAACGGAGGTAGGGGTACGCGTGGATCATAATTAGACCATTTAATATATTCAGAAGGCGTCGTAAAGCGATTGTAGCGTTGTGTCCATGTGTGCGTTGCTGCCCCAAATTCATTTCGAGCTCTGATGTAGGCATTTGCTGCTTCTACGCGTCCGAGTTCGCGGAGGTATTCGGCTTCCCACTGCGCAAATGCCATTCCGCTGGCGGCGTGAAGATCTCGACCTGGTAAAGCCAATTGGGTCGCAGAAAATTGCGGGGCGATGTTTGGATTAACCCCTCGTTGATAGGCGATGGACCCTTGCCCGATTACGGCTGCGGCGTCGGAAATTGATGGGTACGAATACGAACTCGCGTGCCCATAGAGTGCCACGCTAGCGCCAAACAGGGCGGCTATAGCCAACATAAGATCCAATGTCAACAACCCTTTTTCGAGTCAGTGTGCTGAGCAAGTCCTCCAAAACTGGGTGTGATTTATGCTACACGCGTTGAACGAAACGATAGCCGCCCTAAGTTGATGCACAGCCATCTCACAGCTAAGGTGTGGTTCCGGAGAAGAACAACCCGGCCAGGTTGTACCCGATGTTGGCCAGACCTGAGACCACGCTGTTGGTGCCCGCTGGCTGAGTGCCCAAGTTAAACAAGCCCGAGACCGCGTCACCGTTAATCGAGAAGCCCGAGGAGCCGGATCCATACACCTGGAAGCCCGAAGAGCCCAGGGCGCTGGAGACGAAAGAGTTCACATTGCCCCAGCCGGAGAGCCCGGAGCCATTGTTAAAGAAGCCCGAGTTGCCGCCGCTACCGGTGTTACCGAAGCCGGATGAGGGGGTGTCGGTGCTGGTGTTCAGGAAGCCTGGCGGGGTAGGCAAGGTGAAGCCGGCGATGGTAGAGGCCGGAATGGTGATGCTCTCAATGGTGGTGGCCGGAATGCTGATACTGGGGATGGTGAAGCCGGGAATGCTGATGCTTTGGAGGGTGAACCCGCCGATCTGGAAGTAGTTAGAGTCCGGTCCGCCGGGGACGTTAGGTACGTAGAACCCGCCACTGGTGAACTGCCAATTTGTGGTAGTTGTTGTTGGGGGGATGGTATTCACCACCGTCGTTATCGCTAACCCGCCAATTGTGGGCGGTATCGAGAAAGGCGGCACGTATATAGTTGGCAGCACCATCGTCGGAGTGCTGATGATCGGTGTGGAAAATGCGCCCACCGTGAACTGTGGCGTGGTTACTGCGGGTAACGGTATCTCCGGAGTGGTGATCGCTGGTAGATTAATCGCCACCGAAAGTGCGCCGCCGCCCACTCCGGCCTGGAAGAAACCGTTGTTCATATTGCCCGAATTGAGGGCTCCGGTGTTGAGGTTTCCGGTGTTGAACGAGCCGGTGTTGATGTTGCCGATGTTGAAAAATCCGGTGTTGGAAGAACCCGGGTTGGAATTCCCGGTGTTGAAGCTGCCGACATTGAGGAAACCCGAGTTAGAGCTTCCGACGTTAAAACTTCCGGTATTAAAGTTACCGGCGTTCCAGTTCAATGTGTTGCCGGTGCCGGAATTAAGCAGACCGGTGTTGTAATTCCCGGAATTAAACAGGCCGAAATTTCCGTCGCCGGAGTTAAAGAAACCGATGTTTCCGTTTCCGGAGTTAAACAAGCCAATGTTGTTGGTGCCCGAGTTCAGCCCGCCGATACCCACCAGATTATTGCCGGTAAGCCCGAAACCGATATTGTTACTGCCGGTGTTAAACAGGCCGATATTGTTACTACCGGCGTTAGCGAAGCCGCGGTTACCGCTGCCGGCATTCCACGAGCCCAAGTTGCCGCTGCCAAGGTTGGCGCTACCAATGTTGTTGCTGCCAAAGTTCGCTGAACCGTTGTTGTAGCTGCCGTGATTACCAAAGCCAATGTTTCGGTTGCCAAGGTTAGCGCTCAAAATGTTGGCGTAGCCCACATTGGCGTTACCAATGTTGCCCCCGCCGACATTGCCAAGGCCAAGATTCAACGTGATGGACCGCGATGCCGCCGCCAAGGGCGAGCCTGTTGCGGCAGCGCTGGGTGCCCCGGCGCTGCCGCCCGCTGCAGGACCTAACCCGACCACTTGGCCCGGCAGGCTCGCCAGCACCTGCAGCGGCTGAAGGAACGGCGTCAACGCCGAGGCCACCGCCGAGACGCCGGCGTGGTAGCTCACCATGGCGGCCACGTCCTGGGCCCACATCTCCTCATACTGGAACTCGGTCCAGGCAATCGCTGGGGCGCTGAACCCCAACAGGTTTGACCGCACCAAAGCCACCAACTGGGCTCGGTTAGCGGCGACAATCTCGGGAAGCACCATCGCCGCTTGCGCTGCCTCAAACGTCTCGGCCACCACTTGAGCCTGCCCGGCGACCTGAGCCGCTTGCGACCCCGCGGCGTTGAGCCACCCCACGTACGGCCCGGCGGCCTGCGTCATGGCTTCCGACGCCGGGCCCTGCCATGACTCGCCGGCCAGCCCGGCAATCGCCGAGCTAAACGAGGCCGCTGATGCGGCAAGCTCGGTGGCCAACCCGTCCCAGGCGGCTGCGGCTTCCAGCATGGGGGCCACGCCGGCACCGGCGAATATCCTGGCTGAAGTGATCTCCGGGGGCAAAACCGAAAAGTTCATCGCCCCAACCTTTCTCAGTTAGCGGTTTCTGATGTCTTTTACGTGGCTAAAGCGCCGTGCCGCTCGGGGCGAATGGACATGACACGATGACAACCTGGTGAGGATGGCTCCGGGCAGTAGTGGAGATAGTGGCAGCACGATATGGCCGTTGCGGGTCAACATTGGGCCGATTGGCCAAGGCGACGTCTAACCGTTATGAAAAAGTTATTTTGTGCTTGCCGGTAGGGTGGCGCCTTGGCTGGTCCCCACGTGCCTCTACTGCGCGCTGGGGCTCGTGACATCAGATCGATGCGCATGAATCAGATGCATGCGCACCACGCTGTCTGTGGATGATGACGTGCTACTCGCGGTTAAGGAGCGTGCGCGTCGAGAGAACCGCACTGCGGGCGAGGTCCTTTCAGATCTTGCCCGTCAGGCGTTGACGCAACAACAGTCTTGTAGTTCTTGTCGTTCGAGTGCGTTACCGAAGAATTTCTATGGCTTCGAACCGTTCGAGCATCGTGGTGCTGCAGTATCCAACGCTCTCATTGACCGGCTGCGTGACGAGGAAGCCGTGTGACTCGGGCGTTGCTAGACATCACTGTGCTCATCGCATTGCTCGACAGCGATCATGTCGATCATGGGCGTGTCCGCAGGTGGGTCGATACCGAGATCGTCCACGGCTGGGCGTCCTGCGCCATAACCCAAAACGGTTTTGTGCGAATCGTCAGTCAGCCTAGGTACCCTAGTCCGGTGCCGCCGGCACAAGCGATCGCTAGGCTGGCCCGAGCCTCGGCGACGGAGTATCACCAGTACTGGCCATGTTCGGTCAGCCTTCTCGACGGCAATCACATCGACTATTCGCGGTTGCATGGGCACCGGCAGGTCACCGATGTCTATCTCCTCGCGCTGGCTGTCGCCCATGGCGGCCGGTTCGCAACCCTCGATCAATCGATTGCCATCGATGCCGTTCGCCGTGCCGAGGCGGGCAACTTGGCGGTGATCTGAGTTGTCCGGGGCTAGCTGAGTGGGTCGGCGGTGGGCGTCCGCAGTGCATACCAAATCGGTACCATCGATACGGAGAGTACGCAGATTGCGGTCCGCTTGCCCGACGAGGTTATCTCCTTTATCGATGACGAAGTCCGCAGTCATCATGCCCGCAGCCGGGCGGCTGTCGTGCTGCGGGCATTGAAACGGGAACGTCGTCGTCTCGCCGAAAGTGACGCGGAGATCCTCGCGGCCAGCAAGTCCGTGCCGAACGATTTCGATGCGATGGCCGGCTCCGCTGCTGGTACTGTCCTCGACATCGACTGATGCGACCTATCCACATCGCTCCGCTCGATAAAACTAGACCGGTCGTGATTCTCACCCGCGAGGCCGTGCGTCCGCACCTGGGCAACGTCACCGTCGCCCCGATCACGACGACCGTTCGTGGGTTGTCCACCGAAGTCCCAGTGGGCGTGAAGAACGGACTGAATCAACCGTCGGTCATCAGTTGCGACAACATCCAAACAATCCCGGTATCAGATCTTGGCCGTCACATCGGTTACCTGTTTGCGTCGCAAAAACCAAGCCTGGCTGAGGCTATCGGCAACGCGTTCGACCTCAACTGGCTCGTGTCCTGAGTCGGCAGCTGTTAGCTAATCTGTCTGTCAATGCTTCGGCGCAACCCCTCATCGGTGCCCTCATACGTGACGGCAGTGTGGCGTAGCTGGTAGGCGAGGTCGGTAGCGCCCTGCGCAATGCTGGCGGCCGCCTTTTGGCGTTTCGCTTCCGCCGAATCTGCTGCCCTATTGGAGACATCGCTGACAGCGCCATGGCTCCCGTCGAGTTCGCGTCGGATATGGGCGGTCGCGTGCTTGGCTTCGTGGGCGTTTTCTGCTGCCTTGTCCTGCCATTTCGCGAGCTTCTCGAGATCCTCCGGTGTCACGGCTAAGTTATCCATGGACTCTTTCGCTTACTTGAGATTTGCTGGATTCGTGGTTGGCGGCCCAGCGTCACATAGCTGGCTGCAGCAACCTGGGCATTCGGGTGTGTTCGGTGGCGGCTGCGCTAACCCCGATGGGCGCCACTGCGGTTAGCGTGGCTTCGAGGCTGGCGATCGCGTCGTCACGAGGATCAGCGCGATCAGTCTTGCTGGCCCGCTTGGCGGCGGGCTGCTGAGCGGAAGCCCTACCGGTGGGGGTCAGTGCGCCCATCTGCAAGGCATTGGCGGCAAAAGCGTCACGGGGGATCAAGCTGGCCAACATGGCGATATTAGGCATCGCCGCAGCGGCGGTTGTGCTGGACATGGTGCCGAAGAGATCCATAAAGCTACTCACCATGGTCTGTTCCGCGTTGGGTAGCTGCATCTGGTGAAGTGAACTTGGCAGTGGCTTGCCCGCGGCCACCGCGTCATATCCGGCGCCGATGTCGGCCATGGTGTCAGCATGGGATTGGGACGCGATCGCCGTCTCTGACTCAATCCACAAGACCAGGCCAATCGCCGCCATGGACGTGACCACTTGCCAGATCACCGCTGCTGACGGGCTTGCGGCATAGAGGGCTAAGGCAATGCCTTGGGCGGCAATGAGGCCAAACAATATTGAGCTGATTGTCAAGCGGGCCTTCTGAACCTGGGCGGCTTGGGCCGCGATGGCGTTCTCCATGCGGTAGTCCAGCGTCTCCATATCCCGTGCGCGCTGTTGCAGCGCAGAGTTCTGGTTGATATAAGCCTCTGCCGCCGCACCGCTCCAATCCCGGGGGTCGGGGATCGCTAGCTCCAGGTCGGTATAGACGGTTTCCAGTATGTTGGCCCCGGCAGAGAAGTCGCTGCCCGAATTCGGGGGAACAAATCCGTTAACCATGCCTACGATAGCGATCAACACCATCGTGACATCGACGACAAACGTTGGTGTTGGGGTCTTAAAATAGCTGTCATCGTTATGCCAGTTATGCGCTCCTTGTTTCAGGAGTGGAAACTTATCCCGCCCATACCAGGCGAATTTTCCGACCGCCGCGGCGGTGTTCACCCCTACGCCAGTGTTGTAGCCCTGAGACGCGTCACCGGCCGCATCGGTTATTCGCTGAAAGCAGTACACCAGATCATGTATGCCGTGCCCCCAGATGGCCAGCCATGATCGGGTCTCCGGGCTGAACTGGGCTTTTTCGCTTTCGGTGGCGGAGCTAGCGATAGATTCGGTGCGGTTGACGAGGGGCTGATAATTCGTCACCTGAGGTGCCCCTTCGCCTATGTTGATCTGCTATGCAGAAGTTCTGCGTCGCGGCTTGAGTTTAACAGTGTTTGTGCGCGAATCATCTGCTGCTGCAAGCAATTTCACCATTTAATGTGACGCAGTAATGGCGGTTTGGTTGCCGCTTAGCGACTGTTTGGTAACGGGAAGGTGAATAGGCTCGTGGGGGTAGGTGGTGGTGTGGGTGGCATGGTGTTCTGGCCTGCAGGCGGGCCGCATTTCATTGCGTCGAAAATGTCAAAATTGGGTGGCTTGATACTTTTCCACTGTGGCGTTAGCGGCGTTATAAAAAATTGCTGTTCGGAAAATTTTTAGCATTCCCTGCGCATTTAGTAGCCGCTATAAAAATTCTGGCAATTCGTGGCCGGCAAAGGTTGCCGAAGAAGTGCTGGATGGGCTCATGTCCCCTTTGGCCGAGCAGACGCAAAAGCTCCCGACGCGCCGGGGAAAAAGGTGCTTTTGCGTCTGCTCGCCCCAAGGGGGGCCCCAAGGGGGCCCCAGGGGGGCCCCAAGGGGGGCCCAAGGGGGGCCCAAGGGGGGCCCAAAGGGGGCTAAGGGGGACTCGGCCGGGATGCTAAGGGCTTCCTGTGCCGGCAACCAATGGCGCGATACGGCCCATCGACGGGTTAATATTGACGAAGTTGTGATGTCAGGCGGGTTTTGTCATATCGTTTTGCGAGTTGTCGAGGCTTGTCCATAGGGCCACCGTTCAGCGCTGCACGGACTCATTCCCGATCGGATCACCGCCGTCTGGCAACAGCATAGCGATGAGCTTGATAGGGCCCACCCGACACGCCAGGGTTAGGCGCCGTCGGAACTGACATCTAGATCATGCAAATAAATTTGGTGAAGGGTGAGGTGGGAATGGCGCCCAGCCGCGTCGGGCTGTACAACCCCGCATTCGAGCATGATTCATGTGGCGTGGCCATGGTCGTTGATATGCATGGACGCCGCAGCCGCGACTTGGTAGACAAGGCGATTACCGCGCTGCTCAACCTCGAACATCGCGGGGCGCAGGGGGCCGAGCCGCGCAGCGGTGACGGCGCCGGCATCTTGATTCAAGTTCCCGATGCGTTCCTGCGTGACGTTGTCGATTTTGAACTCCCCGCCCAAGGCAGCTATGCCACCGGCATTGCCTTCTTGCCGCAATCGTCGCGAGACGCCTCCGCAGCGTGCGCCGCGGTGGAGAAGATCGCTGAGGCTGAGGGCCTCGTGGTGCTGGGCTGGCGATCAGTGCCTATCGACGACTCCTCGCTGGGCGCGTTGTCCCGAGACGCGATGCCAACCTTCCGGCAGATGTTTCTGGCTGGGGCCTCGGGAATGGACCTGGAGCGGCGCGCCTATGTGGTTCGCAAACGGGCCGAACATGAACTTGGCACTAAGGGGCCTGGCCAAGACGGGCCGGGCCGGGAAACTGTTTATTTCCCCAGCCTCTCGGGGCGGACCTTTGTCTACAAAGGCATGCTGACCACGCCGCAGCTCAAGGCGTTTTATCTCGACCTCCAAGATGATCGGCTAGTCAGTGCGCTAGGGATCGTGCACTCTCGCTTTTCCACCAATACCTTCCCGTCTTGGCCGCTGGCGCACCCCTTTCGGCGCATTGCGCACAACGGTGAGATCAACACCGTCAACGGCAACGAGAACTGGATGCGGGCCCGTGAGGCGCTGATCAAGACCGACCTCTTTGGCTCCTATGACGATGTCGAGAAGTTGTTTCCGATCTGCACCCCCGGGGCTTCAGACACCGCCCGTTTCGATGAGGTGCTTGAGCTACTGCACCTAGGTGGGCGCAGTCTGGCCCATGCGGTGTTGATGATGATCCCCGAAGCTTGGGAACGGCATCAGTCGATGGATCCCGCACTGCGGGCTTTTTATGAGTACCACGCTTCGTTGATGGAGCCGTGGGACGGCCCGGCGTCGATGACCTTCACCGATGGCACCGTGGTAGGTGCGGTGCTGGACCGCAATGGCTTGCGGCCGTCTCGGATCTGGGTCACTGACAGCGGTCTGGTGGTGATGGCATCCGAAGCTGGTGTGCTAGACCTCGACCCGTCCACCGTGGTACGTCGGATGCGCCTGCAGCCGGGCCGCATGTTCTTGGTGGACACGGCGCAGGGGCGCATTGTCTCCGACGAAGAGATTAAGGCGGAGCTCGCTGCCGAACACCCCTACCAAGAGTGGCTGGATAACGGGCTGATTCCGCTAGAGGAGCTGCCGCAAGGCAACTATGTGCGGATGCCGCATCATCGAGTTGTTTTGCGGCAGTTAATCTTTGGTTACACCTATGAAGAACTCAACCTGCTGGTGGCGCCGATGGCCGCCACCGGTGCCGAGCCGATCGGATCCATGGGAACCGATACCCCCGTTGCGGTGCTGTCCCAGCGGCCCCGGTTGCTGTTCGACTACTTCCACCAGTTATTTGCTCAAGTAACTAACCCGCCGTTGGACGCCATCCGGGAAGAAGTGGTCACTAGCCTGCAGGGCACCACCGGCGGCGAGGGCGACCTTCTCAACCCGGATGAAAACTCCTGCCGCCAGTTGGTGCTGCCGCAACCGATTCTGCGGAATCATGAGCTGGCCAAGCTGATCAACCTCAACCCCGATGACCACATAAATGGGCGCCGGCATGGCATGCGGTCCAGGGTTATTCGCGGTCTCTATCCGGTCGCTGAAGGCGGCGCCGGGCTTGCTGCGGCGTTGGCCGAACTGCGGGTTCAGGCCTCGGCGGCGATTGCCGACGGTGCCCGGCTGATCATCGTGTCTGACCGGGAATCTGACCAGCAGCTGGCACCAATACCGTCGCTGCTGGCGGTAGCCGCGGTACATCACCATTTAGTGCGGGAACGGACCCGCACCCACGTGGGTTTGGTGGTCGAATGTGGTGACGCCCGCGAAGTGCATCACATGGCTATGTTGGTGGGCTTCGGTGCGGCGGCGATCAACCCCTACATGGTGTTCGAGTCAATCGAAGACATGATTGACCGAGACATGATTGACGGTGTTCCGCAAGGATCAGACCGGGTAACCGCACTGCAGAACTACATCAAGGCAGCCGGTAAAGGTGTGCTCAAAGTGATGTCCAAAATGGGCATCTCGACGTTGGCGTCCTACACCGGTGCGCAGCTGTTCCAGGCGGTGGGGATATCGCAAGGAGTTTTGGACGAATACTTCACCGGACTGAGCTGCCCCACCGGTGGAATCACCCTCGATGACATCGCTGCCGATGTTGCGGTCCGGCACGCACTGGCTTTCACTGACCGCCCCGATGAGCGCGCTCACCGTGAACTGGAAGTGGGCGGGGAGTATCAGTGGCGCCGGGAAGGCGAATACCATCTGTTCAACCCCGAGACCGTCTTTAAGCTGCAACACTCCACCCGCACGGGCCAGTACTCGATCTTCAAGGAGTACACCCGGTTGGTGGATGACCAGAGTGCACGCCTGGCTTCATTACGCGGTCTACTGAAATTCCGGTCCGGGTTACGACCGCCAGTGCCGCTAGCAGAGGTTGAACCGGCCAGTGAAATCGTCAAACGGTTCGCGACCGGAGCGATGAGCTACGGTTCGATCTCCGCCGAGGCGCACGAGACGCTGGCCATCGCGATGAATCGGTTAGGCGGACGATCCAACTGTGGTGAGGGCGGCGAACACGCCAGCCGTTATGACCGCGAACCTAACGGTGACTGGCGGCGCAGCGCGATCAAGCAGGTTGCCTCCGCGCGGTTCGGGGTCACCTCGCACTATCTGACCAATTGCACCGACATTCAGATCAAGATGGCCCAAGGTGCCAAACCCGGTGAGGGAGGCCAACTTCCGGGAGGCAAGGTATATCCCTGGATCGCCGAAGTGCGGCACTCCACGCCGGGGGTGGGTCTTATCTCGCCGCCGCCGCACCACGACATCTATTCGATCGAGGATCTTGCACAGCTCATCCACGACCTGAAGAACGCGAACCCGGCGGCGCGGATCCACGTCAAGCTGGTCTCGGAGAACGGGGTTGGGACGGTCGCGACGGGGGTTTCCAAAGCGCACGCCGATGTGGTGCTGATTTCTGGGCACGACGGTGGAACCGGGGCTACGCCGCTGACATCGATGAAGCATGCTGGCGCTCCGTGGGAACTCGGCTTAGCTGAGACTCAGCAGACGTTGCTGCTCAACGGTTTACGGGATCGTATTGTGGTCCAAGTAGATGGGCAGCTGAAAACCGGTCGTGACGTGATGATCGCCGCGTTGCTGGGCGCCGAGGAGTTCGGCTTTGCGACCGCTCCGCTGGTGGTTTCGGGCTGCGTCATGATGCGGGTATGCCATCTAGACACTTGCCCGGTCGGCATCGCCACCCAAAACCCGGTGCTGCGTCAGCGGTTCACCGGTAAGCCGGAGTTTGTTGAAAACTTCTTCTTGTTCATCGCCGAAGAAGTCCGCGAATACATGGCGCAGTTAGGCTTTCGAACTCTTAATGAAGCCATTGGGCAAGTAGGTGCGCTGGACACCACGCTGGCCCGAGCGCATTGGAAGGCGCACAAGCTTGACCTTGCGCCGGTGCTACATGAGCCGGAGTCGGCGTTTATGAACCAGGACTTGTATTGCACCTCAAGTCAAGACCATGGTCTGGATAAAGCACTGGATCAGCAGCTGATTGTGATGAGTCGCGAAGCTTTGGATTCAGGTGCTCCGGTTCGTTTTTCGGCGACTATTAGCAATGTCAACCGGACTGTTGGCACCATGCTCGGCCATGAAGTCACGAAAGCCTATGGTGGCCAAGGGTTGCCAGATGGCACCATTGACATCACCTTCAAAGGATCTGCCGGCAACAGCTTTGGCGCCTTTGTGCCTCGAGGAATCACGCTACGGGTTTACGGCGACGCCAATGACTATGTCGGTAAAGGGCTTTCCGGCGGCACTATCGTGGTGCGGCCGGCTGAGGATGCTCCGGAAAACTATGTCG
>JAIENC010000096.1 GCA_019751635.1 Mycobacteriaceae bacterium | reverse complement strand
GCGGACTGCGCCGGTAGGCCGACACCTCGGGCCGGCCGGCCAGCCATAATCGCCACCGTCGATCGGCAGCGGTGCTGATGCCAACTCGCGGCCCCGATACCGCCGCCACCGGGTCGCCTAACTTCAGCGTCACCGGATTATTCGGATCGAACAAATCACTGCCGTTGTCAGACATCGTGATTCCCAAAGCAGCGCAGAGATTACCCGGCCCGCGGGCCAGCGCCGCAGATCGGACCCGCTCGCCGCGGCGTGACCGGGCAAGAGCGATACCGCTTTCCAGTGCAGCAGCCCGCAACAAGACCGCGGCCGCCGTGCCATCGGGGCCGCACACCACGTTTGCGCAGACGTGGATCCCATGACTGCGATAGGTATAGAGCCGCCCAGGCGGACCAAACATCACCGCGTTACGACCGGTAAGACCTCGGTAGGAGTGCGCCGCGGCGTCGGGCCAGGGCCCGTTGGGAGCCCCACCATAGGCTTCTGCCTCGACGATCATGGCCGATACGCCACGGACAGCCAGGGTGGCGCCGAGCAGCCGATGCGCAGCCGCCACCGGATCCACCACCAGGTGCTCAACGTTCATCGCACAGATTGTGCACCGCAGCCGATCACTACGACTTCGCTCTTGACAACCTCACCGAACCGGAAGATATTCATAGCATGATGAATTCATCAAAAGATGAATTATTTTCTGCCAGCGCCAACCCGGCGATCAGCATCAAAAATCTGCAGGTAATTCGAGGCAAATCGCTTGCTGTGCAAAATGTTTCCGCCCAAATTGGCTATGGCACTATCACCGGCTTACTGGGCCCCTCTGGGTGCGGTAAGACCACCTTGATCCGCTGCATCGTCGGAACCCAAGCCCTCTCCGGCGGATCGGTGCTGGTTCTTGGCCACCCGGCCGGATCGAAACCGCTGCGACAACGCATCGGTTACATGCCGCAGGACCCGACCGTATACAACGACCTGAAGGTTATCGACAACATCCGCTACTTCGCCGCGCTCTACGGCGTCGATTCGCGCGCCAGCGAAGCAGCCCTGGCCACCGTCGACCTCACCGGCCAACGCAACGCCTACTGCGGCAACCTTTCCGGCGGACAGCGAGCCCGAGCGTCATTAGCCTGCGCCTTGGTCGGCCAGCCTGATCTGTTGGTGCTTGATGAACCGACCATCGGACTAGACCCCGTGCTGCGCTACGAGCTGTGGGAGACGTTCGCCAGACTTGCCGCAACAGGCGTCACGCTCCTGGTGTCCAGCCATGTCATGGACGAAGCCGAACACTGCACCAATCTGTTGCTGATGCGCGATGCACGCCTACTGGCCCACACAACACCCCACCAATTACGAGAGGACACCGGATGCGCATCACTGGAGAAAGCGTTCCTGTCCATCATCCGAACCACCACCGCGCCAGCAGCCGGCTGACGCTGCAGGGTTATACGGCCACCACAACACGAATCCTGCGCCAGCTCGCGGCCGACCATCGCAGTATTGCGCTGATTGTGCTGGTACCAATCTTGGTCATCACCTTGATGTACTTCATGTTCGAGAACTCCCCACGTCACCCGAGTAGCCCGGCACCATTCACTAACGCCTGCCTGATCCTGCTGGGCCTGTTCCCGCTCTTCGTGATGTTTATCGTCACGTCAATAACGATGCAGCGGGAACGGGCATCGGGAACGTTGGAGCGTATTCTCACCACGCCACTGCGGCGGCTCGACTTACTCATCGCCTACGGCACCGCGTTCGCGATCGCGGCTATCGCGCAAGCCGTTGCGGCGTGTGGTGTGTCGTTTTTGTTTCTTGGCTTCACTACCGCTGGGAGCCCCGTGTGGGTGTTCATCATCGCGATCGTCAACGCTGTGCTCGGAGTCGGCCTTGGTTTGCTCTGTAGCGCGTTCGCGCACACGGAGTTTCAGGCTGTGCAGTTCATCCCGCTGGTGATGGTGCCGCAGTTGCTGCTGGCTGGGATTATTGTGCCGCGCGCGTTGATGCCAACCTGGTTGGAATGGATCAGCAATGCGATGCCGGCTAGCTATGCCTTGGAAGCCCTTCAGCAGGTGAGCATGCACCCGGCACTGACCTCGGTCGCCCTCCGCGACATCATCGTCGTGCTAGGTTTTGCGATCGCGGCACTGTGCTTAGCGGCCGTGACCATGCGCCGCCGGACGCCTTAGCACCGTAATGACCAGTAGCTCGAAACGGCCCGGCCGCCCGCCGGGCACCTCCGACACCCGAGACCGCATCTTAACCAGCGCACGGAAGTTGTTCGCAAGCAACGGGATCAGTCACACTTCGATTCGCGCGGTGGCCCAGCAGGCCGGTGTTGATGCTGCACTGGTGCATCACTACTTCGGCACCAAAGCCCAGCTATTCACCGCGGCAATTGAGGTGCCCCTGGACCCCATGACAATCATCGGGCCACTGCGCACGGCCCCGGTCGACGAACTGGGCAACACACTGCTCACGCTGCTGTTGCCGGTGTGGGATTCGGCAATGGGCGCGGGGATGATCGCAACGTTACGGTCGGTGATCGCCGGCTCCGAAGTCAATCTGATGCGCTCGTTCCTGCGCGAGATTGTGGTTGTCGAACTGGCTGCGCGAGTGGACAACCCGCCCGGAACCGGGGTGCTTCGTGCCGAATTCGCTGCTACCCAAATCCTCGGCATTGTGATGGCACGTCACATCTTGCAGTTGGAACCGTTTGCGTCGCTGCCTGCGCAGCAGATCACCGAAACCATTGCACCGAATCTGCAGCGCTACCTCACTGGGGAGCTGCCGGCAGCGCTTCAGCCATGAGCTGGTCATGTTCGTGCTCGTCAACATCACGAGCCTGGTCGATCAGCAGCACCGGGATACCCTCCTCGATGCGGTAGGCCCGGCGCAGTCGCGGGTTGTACAGCACTGCGCCAGCTGCCGTCAGCACCAATGGTTCCCGGTCCGCCGGACACACCAAAATCCTCAGCAACTTCTCATCAAACATGGCCATCAGCTCTCATCAAGTCCTGGCGGTAAGACCGCCTGCAATTCGGCTTGTTTAGCCGGAGTTAACTGCCGAAACTCGTCGGTATCGGAATCGAAATACCACGCATGACGACCGGCATGCGGAATCCCCGCCGCCCGCAAAGGGCTCACTGTTGGGCGGTAGCTTCCGCTCAATGTCATCTCCGGCACCACTTGCACCAGATCCGGCCCTAACCCGACCGGCATGCCCGCGATGGCTTCGGTGAGATCGGCCGCGGTGAGGCTCGCCCCTGGCAGCAGCGTCACCGCCGACACCGCCACCTGCCGGTCACCAGCTACCGGTACGCCAAAGGTCACCACCAGGTCAACCCCGGTAATGGCGCCGAGTGCGTCAGTGATCGGCGCCGGATAGACCATGCCACGGGCGGTGGGCACCACTGATCCACGCCGCCCCAGCAGCCAGAAATCCCCGCCCTCGTCGCGGCGGAACAAGCATTCGGTGGAGATCCAGGTATCCGCCGGGGCGAAAACCCCACGTTTCACCGATGCAGTGGGATCAATCGGTCCCCGCGGTTTAGCCAGCAACACTCCAACCTCGTTGACGTCGGCGAGCTGCACAAAGCCGCGGTCATTCTCCAAGATCAAATCATGGTCCGCATCGTAGGCACCAAGCTCAACGTGGCCGGCGCCAGGCAGCGGACGGCCCTTGCTGCCGATTTTGACGCCGGCCACGTTGGCCAGCACCGCGTGACCATCTGTGGTAGCGAAAAATTCAACTACCTGCGCCGGCGCGAAGACGTCAATAACACGCTGCCACAACCCCGTTGGCATGCCTGAGCCGATGAAGAGCCGCACCGGATGATTGCCTTGCAACCCAAATCCCGGATCATCGACCACGTCGCGCAACATGGCCCAGGTGTAGGACACCACGGTCACGCCGTACTGACGGACTTCGGCGACGAACCGGTCCAGGCACAGGCCACGCGACAGCGCGATACGCGCACCACCAATGACCGCCCCGCCCAGGCTGACTAATAGCCCCGACTCATGATGGAGCGGCGTCAAACAATAGACCGTGTCACCGCGATCCAGGTTCGCCGTCGACGCGGTACCAAACGCTGACATCGCCCAGCGGTAGTTGGTGATCTGCTTAGCCATCACCGGCTGGCCGCCGGCTCCTGTGGTGAACGCAATGAATGCCAGGTCACGCGCCAGTCCAGGGTTCGGCCGATACCAGCCAGGGATTTCGACCGCGTCCGGGTCAATCTGTTCCATATCGATGACGTTGGCGTCCTCCGGCAACCGCAGATCCCGAGCTTCACCGCCGCCCAACACCAAGACCGGTCCGGGCAACTGCCGTACCACGTCGAGGTTGGTGGGGTCGGTGATGATTTGGGTCGTGCTCCCCATCCGGGCCGCGGCCACCAGGTCGCCGTCTGGACGAATCAAGACCGCGACCGCACCCAACCTCGACAAGGCAGCGATAGCGACCAGCGCGCTGGGCCGAGTCTCCATGACCACTCCGACATGGTCACCTTGCCGTACCCCGACCGCGATCAGACCACGTACCACGTTGTCGATGCGTCGGTTCACCGCCTCGTAGGTGTGTACGCGACCGTCGAAAAGCAGGAACTCCCCCTGCGGCACGTCACGCGCCTGTTCGCCAATAATCCTGCCCAACGAGATCCTGGTGTGGTCATTGATCTGACCGAGCCGCGCTAGTCGCGGCAACGTCCGCACCGTCTCCAACGCCAGCGTCCGCATCGACTTGTTAGCTGCCACCAGGGTTTCGGCCGCACCACGGGCCAACGCTATGGCCGCCTCCGAAACTTCACCAAAACCATGCATCACCCGTGAACTCAGCGCGACTCCTTTTTCAGTGTGGGTAGTCAGCTGGTCAGCCATGGGTGCAATGGTGACTGGTCGGTGCTCGCTGCCGTCGATCCATCGCACCCACTCAGCGACGGTCGGCCAACTCTGCTGCGCCGCTTTAGAGCCGACCACCAAACCGAAGTGGCCAGTCCGCAAGGGACACTCATATACCTGCGCATTGGGTGCTGCCCGACGGATGCCACGCACCGACACCGGCTGCCCAATATCATCGACTTCACCAACAAACGCCAACACCGGACAGGTGATATCAGTGAGCGTCACCATTTGTCCGTTGATCGCGAAACCGCCTGTCATCATGCGGTTATGAGCAATGAACTGCTTGAGAAAATCTGAGATCGCCGGCCCAGACCAGGCGATCCACCCCTCGTGTTCGAGGAATCGGCGCTGCTGTTCACGCGGTAACAAGGCCTCACGATCATGGAGTTGACGCAGAAAATCAAGCCTAGCCTTGGCGGTTTTAACCGGATCCATCATATGAAAACCCGTGCGGGCCAACCAACTTGGAATGTCCAAATGATTAAAGACGTGATCGGCCATGAAATTGGCAGTGGCCGCACCGAGATTGGCCGGAACACCCATAGGCAGCGCCGCCAAGGTGTCCACCGGGGACCCGAACGCCACGATGCTGGCGACGCCCTTCGAACGGCGGTATGCCGCCGCCTGGTAGCAGAACATCCCACCTTGGGAGTATCCGGTGAGGTGGACATCATGACCGGTCACCCTCATGACCGTTTCGACGGCTTGACTGAGCGCAACAATATGATCGGCCAGATTGCGCCGCATACCGCCTTCAACCTGATCTGGCGAGCCAAAATCAATGACCCACGGATCAACTCCGGCAGCGTGCAGGATCCCCACCGCGCCCTCGGCCCGGGTCACGTCCCACATATCGGCAGACATCATCATCGGGTGCACCATCAGTACCGGCGGTCCCGCTGGCGGATGACCGGGCCGATTATCCGGCGGGAAATACCGCCGAAGCTTGTACATCGGCACGCTTTCGATGATCTGGAATGGCGACGGGACGGTGCCAGTTTCCAGGCCCCCGAGTCGCAAAACTTCCAGACCATTCTGGGCCGTGGCTAATAGCCGCTCGACCGGTCCTGTGATCGCCGAAAAATTGAGATCCACCAGCTGCTCCCTGATACACCATGTTGCTGCCGGCAAGGCCGGTAGCCAGCACATCATGGCACATTGCCCATGGTCGCGGTCACGGCATTGACCCCAATTCGACCCGCCAGGTTTGCGGTAATGACACCGCCTCCGAAGCGTCCCCCAACTGCGGTGAATCTCGTTGTGCAGCAATACGATACCGAGGGAGTCCAATCGCGCAGCATGGCATGTACCTGAGCATGCCCGCCGGCGGTCCGCTGGCTACAGCTTGTCAGCTGCGGGCTGGCGAGCGGTTAAGCTCGGCCGGTGGCACACCTGCTGGGGGCCGAGGCCGTACATCTGGAATATCCGACCCAGGTCGTGCTCGAGGCCGTGACGCTCGGGGTGGACGACGGCGCCCGCATCGGCATTGTCGGACGCAACGGGGACGGCAAGTCCAGTCTGTTGGCCCTGCTCACCGGTGAGCTGCGGCCAGACTCTGGACGTGTCACCTGGCGAAGCGGCTTGCGGATCGGCGCGCTGAGCCAAGCAGACACACTCGACCCGGACCACACTGTCGGCTGGACACTGGTCGGCGACCAACCCGAGCACCAGTGGGCCAGTGACCCCAAAATCCGCGACGTGGTCAACGGGCTGGTGTCCGATATCGGCTGGGACGCACCCGTCGGCACGCTCAGCGGCGGACAACGTCGGCGGGTGCAGCTCGCCGCGTTGCTGATCGGCGATTGGGAGGTGATCGCACTCGACGAACCCACTAACCATCTCGATGTCCAAGGCATTACCTGGCTGGCCGGCCACCTGCGTCAGCGCTGGACCCGCAACACCGGTGCATTGTTGCTGGTGACGCACGACCGCTGGTTTCTCGACGAAGTGGTCACCATGACCTGGGAGGTGCATGACCGGATCGTCGAACCGTTCGACGGCGGATACGCCGCCTACGTGCTGCAACGCGTGGAGCGTGATCGGCTGTCGGCGTCGGCGGAGGCCAAGCGGCAGAACCTGATGCGCAAGGAACTGGCATGGCTACGCCGGGGGGCTCCAGCACGTACTTCCAAACCCAAGTTCCGGATTGAGGCCGCCAACCAACTCATCGCCGATGTGCCGTCGCTGCGCAACAGCGTCGCGCTAGCCAAGCTGGCCACGGCACGGCTCGGCAAAGACGTCATCGACCTACTTGACGTATCGGTCTCCTATCCGGGCCGCCCGGGCGAACCAATCCTGCGGAATATCGAATGGCGAATAGCACCGGGGGAACGCACCGGCATCGTCGGAGCCAACGGCGCCGGTAAGTCCACCCTGCTCGGGTTGATCGCCGGCGATCTTGCGCCCGATACCGGACGAGTCAAGCGCGGCAAGACCGTCCGGCTGGCGGTCCTCGACCAGCAGGGCGATGCGTTGGCGCCCGTTGCCGACGACCGGATTGCCGAGGTGCTGGGCCGGTTACGCGGCGGCTATCAGGTCGAGGGTTACGAGTTGACACCAGCCCAGCTGCTGGAACGGCTCGGTTTTGCTTCGGGGCAGCTATCCACCCGGGTACGTGACTTGTCCGGCGGTCAACGGCGACGCCTGCAACTGATGCTCACGCTGCTGACCGAGCCGAATGTACTGCTGTTGGACGAGCCCACCAACGATGTGGACACCGACATGCTGACCGCCACCGAGGACCTACTCGACTCCTGGGCCGGCACTTTGATCATTGTCTCCCACGACCGCTACCTGCTAGAACGGGTGACCGATCAGCAATATGCGATTGTGGACGGCCGGCTGCGGCACCTGCCCGGCGGTATCGACGAGTACTTGCGGCTGGCCGCCCAGTCAACCGCGACCGATGTTGTGCGCCCGACGCAGCCGGCCATCGCTACCGGCCCTGCTCAGGCCATGTCCGGCGCCGAACGACGTGCTGTCGAAAAAGAAATGGCTGCCGTCGAACGCCAACTCACGCGACTCGCAGAAAGCATCACCGCCAAACACCTTGAACTCGCCGAACACGATCAATCCGACCACATCACGCTGGCCCGGTTGACCCAAGAATTACGCGCGCTCGAAACTGATGTCGCCGCTAACGAGAGCCGCTGGCTGGAGTTGTCGGAAATTGTTGATGAGAAACACCGCGACACTGTCGTTATAGCGCCAACACGCCAAGAACGATCGCAGTAACCACAGGCTCACAGCGCCGGTCCCCGATGGCTCACATAATGGGTGCCGGGGACGTTGCTGGCGCAGCGGTATCCGATGCATCCGGTGCGGGCAGTAGCCAGGTAAGAATGCTCAGTGCCAGCGCAGCAGCACAAGTTCGGAGCAGAATCCGGGACCCATGGCCATCATCAGCCCCATGCTTGCACTGGGCGGCGGTTTAGCCATGGTGTCCCGCAACACAAACAGCACCGACGCGGACGAGAGGTTGCCAACCTCACCCAGCGAGCGCCAGGTCAGTTCCAATGCCTCAGCAGGCAAGTCAAGGCTCTGATTGATCGCCTCGATAATTTTCGGCCCGCCGGGATGACTCACCCAGGTGCGGATATCCGCATCAGTCAGACCATGAGCGGTCAAAAAATTGACGACGTCGTCACGCAGATAATGTTCGATCACCTCGGGCAGATCTGGGGAGAGCACCAACTCGAACCCGGAAGCACCCACATCCCATCCCATCGTCGTGAGCGAATTCGGATAGAGATGACTGCAAGAATCCACAATTTCTGGCCCGGCGGCACCTATCTGCTCGGCACGCTGCGCTCCGACCGCCACCACCGCCGCCGCGCCGTCCCCGAAGAGCGCACTAGCGACGAGACCAGGCAGGGTTGGTTTAATCCCCGGATACGTCAATGAGCACAGTTCGGCTGCCATCAACACCGCGACATCGTCGGGCGCCCCACGAAGATAGTCATGCACTCGAGCCACCCCAGCCGCCCCAGCCACGCAGCCCAAGCCAAACAGCGGCACCCGACGCACATCCGGGCGTAGACCCAGACGTCCAGCTATGCGGGCGTCCAGTGAGGGCACCGCGACGCCGGTGACCGTCGCCGTGATGATCGTGTCCACGTCGCGCGGCGCTAACCCAGCTTCGTTGAGGGCTCCTAATACTGCCTGGCAACCAAGCTCAGTTGCCTGTTCGATGAACGTGTCGTTGGCCGCCCCGAAGTCGGTCAACGACGCATAGCGATCCAGCGGGAGCACCAAATAACGGGAGTTAACCTTGGCGCTAGCGTGCAGCTGCCGAATGATTTTCTCGTGCTCAGCCAAACCGGAAAAACGCACAAACGCGTCGGTGATCTCGCTTTGGGTATACCGGTGCGGCGGCAGTACACAATGCACTCCAGCGATGACGCTCATAGTCCCCCACTCACGTGCCCAGACAGGGTAGGCCGGAAGATCCCAGCCGATGCTGCGTTAATCCGAAACCTTCAGCGCATCATAAGACTGGGCAAAAGTTTTGGTAACCGAAATACCTTGCCTCGGCCAGTCACCGAACCTCCGATACTACGAGCTGAACACCCACTAAATGCCCGTAACACCAGAATGCAAACAGTCGATTGCACTAACCCTGCATCAGGTCAGCAAACTTTGGTGTAGCTGGTCGGCACGGCCACGCACCGTAGTCAATTGCTTGGCAACTTGCTGGGGTGCAGTGCCGCCATGGGCATCTCGGGAAGACACCGACCCCTCGGCGGTCAGGACATCACGCACCTGCCCAGTCAATGCGGTGCTGATCGTGGCTAGCTCTTCATCAGTCAGCTCGGCTAAACCGACACCCCGCTGTTCGGCAACACGCACCGCAGCCCCCGCCGCCTCATGTGCTTCACGGAACGGAACCCCTTGGCGGACTAACCATTCGGCAATATCAGTAGCCAAAGTGTAGCCAGCCTCGGCAAAGGAGGCGATGCGATCGACCTGGAATGTGAGGCTGGCGACCAGCCCCGCCATCGCCGGCAAGACCAGTTCAAGCTGCCCCACCGAATCGAATACCGGCTCCTTATCCTCTTGCAGGTCACGGTTATACGCCAGTGGCTGAGCTTTCAAGGTGGCCAGCAGCCCCGCCAGATTCCCGATCAGCCGGCCGGATTTACCCCGAGCCAGCTCGGCGATATCGGGATTTTTCTTCTGCGGCATAATCGAGCTGCCAGTGGACCAGGCATCATCGAGAGTGACGTAGCCGAACTCGGTTGAACTCCAAATAATGATGTCCTCGGCCAGTCGCGATAAGTCGACGCCAATCATCGCCATGACAAACGCCGCCTCGGCGGCGAAATCTCGGGCAGCAGTGGCATCAACCGAATTATCTGCGGCAGCGGAGAACCCCAGCTCGTGAGCGATCGCCTCTGGATCAAGCCCTAGCGACGATCCCGCCAGTGCTCCCGATCCGTACGGCGAGACCGCCGCACGCCGGTCCATATCGACAATCCGATCCACATCACGCAGCAGCGGATGAGCATGCGCAAGCAGATGATGCGCCAACAAGATCGGCTGCGCAGCTTGGAGATGGGTCTTGCCGGGCATGATGGCTCGTGGATGCGCGGCAGCCTGGGCGGCCAGCGCACGGACCACGTCGAGCACCCCCACAGCCACTCGGCGCACCGCATCACGCAGCCACATTCGAAACAGGGTGGCTACCTGATCATTGCGTGAGCGGCCGGCCCGCAACCGCCCACCCAGATCCGCGCCAACCCGGTCGATCAGCCCACGCTCCAGTGCTGAATGCACATCCTCGTCGCTGGGCAACGGACCGAAACTGCCGGCAGCCACATCCGCGGCCAAGCTGGCCAACCCCGTCAGCAGGCCGTCACGCTGTTCGTCGGTGAGCAATCCGGCCCGATGCAGCACCCGCGCATGTGCTTGGGAGGCACTCAGGTCATAGGGCGCCAACACCCAATCGAAATGCGTTGATTTACTCAACGCCGCTAACGCAGCTGCCGGCCCATCCGCGAAGCGACCACCCCAGAGCGTCACCGCAGATCCCGACGAGCAGCCAAGCTGGACGACAACCCATGCACATAGACGAACCCTTTTGCGTGGGACTGATCGAAGCTGTCGCCTTCGTCGTAAGTAGCCAAGTTGAAATCGTAAAGCGACTCCGCGCTGCGTCGGCCATTGACCGCAATGTGGCCACCGTGCAACACCATGCGGACCTCGCCAGAGACGTGTTCTTGGGTCTTGGCCACAAAACTCTCCAGCGCGGCCTTCAACGGCGAGTACCACAAACCGTCATAGACCAGCTCCGCCCAGCGTTGATCCGTCTGGCGCTTGAACCGTCCCAGATCACGCTCCAACGTGACGTGTTCCAGCTCGGTGTGCGCAGTGATCAGCACCATGGCCCCTGGCGCCTCATAAATCTCCCGGCTCTTAATACCCACCAGTCGGTCCTCAACCACATCGAGACGGCCAACGCCTTGGGCGCCGGCACGCCGGTTGAGTTCCTCAATGGCCTGCAGCATGCTCACTGCTTTGCCGTCGATCGACACCGGCACACCTTGCTCAAAACCGACGATCACTTCGTCGGGGGTACTCCAATTGAGAGTGGGATCTTCGGTGTAGTCGTAGACGTCTTTGGTCGGCGCGTTCCACAGATGCTCCAGGAAACCGGTTTCCACCGCCCGGCCCCAGACGTTCTGGTCGATTGAGAACGGCGAACGCTTAGTGACGTTAATAGGGATGGCGTTCTGTTCTGCAAACGCGATAGCTTTCTCCCTGGTCCACGCGTAGTCGCGTACCGGCGCCAGTACCTCAAGGTCAGGCGCTAATGCAGCAAACCCAACTTCGAAGCGGACCTGGTCATTGCCTTTCCCGGTGCAACCGTGCGCGACAATGCTGCCGCCATGCTCGCGAGCGGCACTAACCAGGTGTTTGACAATGAGCGGCCGGCTGATTGCCGACACCAGCGGATAGCGGTCCATGTAGAGCGCGTTAGACAACACGGTAGGCAGGCAGTAACCGTTGGCGAACTCCGCACGGGCATCGACGACAACCGCCTCAACGGCGCCGCAATCCAGCGCCCGCTGGCGCACCACCTCCATATCTTCGCCGCCTTGGCCCAAATCAATGGCGACCGCGACCACTTCACGGCCGGTCTCTTTACCGATCCAGCTGATGGCCACTGAGGTGTCCAAACCCCCGGAATACGCCAGGATGACGCGCTCGGACATGAACTAAACTCCTTGCTGTGTAGGCGATTTCACCGATTTTTTAGAGCTACTTCAACTGTTCTAAAGCGAGCGCGAGCTCAGCACCGGTCATGGGTTCACGGGCCAGCACAAAGATAGTGTCATCACCGGCAATGGTGCCTACCACATCCGGTAACGCCGCCCGGTCGATCGCGCTAGCCAGATAGTGGGCACCACCGGGCGGGGTGCGGAGCACCGCAAGGTTGCCACTCGCGTCGCTGCCCACCAGCAACTCGCTGAGCAGCCGCGACAGCCGTCCAGTGCCACCAGTGACCCCCCGAACCGGGCTGCCATCTTCGGGAACGACATACACCCCAACGCCGCCGTCTGCGCCACGCAGCTTCACCGCGCCCAGCTCCTCTAGATCTCGCGACAGCGTGGCTTGGGTCACCTCGACACCCTCATCGGCCAGCAGAGTAGCCAATTCACTTTGACTGCGCACCGACAATGCCGACAGAATCGCCACGATCCGAGCCTGCCGACCAACGCGGGTGATGTCAGACGAAGGCTTTGGAGCGCTCTGCGTCATCAGGGTCGTTCCCACCGGGCCCGCTCCAAGCCAGACCGCTCGAGCAGCCAAATCAGCAACGCCTTTTGCGCATGTAACCGGTTCTCGGCTTCATCCCAGACCGCGCTATGCTCGCCGTCCATCACGTCGTCGGTGATCTCATGCCCACGATGAGCCGGAAGGCAGTGCAACACAACTACTTTCGGATCAGCCAAGGCAACTAGCCGGCTATTGACTTGGTAAGACCAGAACGGCTGTTCCCGGTCTAAGCCATCTTCTTCTTGACCCATCGATACCCAGGTATCGGTCACCACCACGTCAGCACCGGCCGCGGCAGCATGCGGGTCCGCAGTGAGCAGCACCGACCCACCCGTGGCTGCGGCGCGCCGCTGCGCTGCGGCCACCACCGAAGGATTCGGCATAAACCCCAGCGGGGCAGCAACGGTGACATGCATCCCGGCGGTAACCCCACCGAGCATCAACGAGTGCGCCATATTGTTGGCACCATCACCGAAATAAGACAGCTTCAGGCCGCGTAACTGCCCCTTGCGCTCGGCGATTGTCTGCAGATCGGCCAATACCTGGCACGGATGAAACTCGTCGGAAAGAGCGTTAATCACCGGAACCGTGGCCGCTGCGGCCATCGCGGTCAGCTGAGCTTGGCCGAAAGTCCGCCACACGATGGCCTCGACGTAGCGCGATAACACCCGCGCGGTGTCCTGCAAAGGTTCTTCCCGACCCAGCTGGGTGCTATGACCGTCAACAACGATGGGGTGGCCACCGAGCTGGGCTATACCGATCTCGAAGGAGAATCTCGTGCGAGTGGAGTTTTTGTCGAAAATCACCGCGACACCGCGCGGCCCCTCGAGCGGACGACGACTCAGCGGATCCTTTTTGAGCGCGGCAGCCAGCTCAAGGATTTCCTGTTGTTCGGTCGGCGACAGGTCATCGTCACGCAGAAAATGTCGGATCACGCGCTTGCGCCTACGTCATTCAGGATGCCCGGCAAAGCCGTCACAAAGGAGTCAATCTGATGCTCAGTGATGATCAGTGGCGGTGCCAACCGAATGACATCTGCAGCAGCGGCATTGACCAAAAATCCGGCGTCCCGGGCAGCCGTCTCGAAGTCTTTGGCACACCGGGCACCGAAGACCACACCACACAGCAGGCCCCGGCCACGCACCTGGGCAACGAGCGGATGCCCGACCGCTTCGATGCCTTGTCGTAAGGATTTGCCCAACACTTCGGCGCGCCGGATCAAATCCTCCTGGGCCAGCACCCCGAGCACCGCCAGCGCCGCCGCCGCGCAAACCGGATTGCCGCCAAAAGTACTGCCGTGCAAACCGGCAGTGAGCAGCCCGGCGGCCGGTCCGACCGCCAGACATGCGCCAATCGGCAGACCGCCACCAAGCCCCTTAGCCAACGTCACCACGTCTGGGGTGATGCCGTCGCGTTGGTGGGCGAAAAACATTCCGGTGCGCCCCATCCCCGTCTGCACCTCGTCGAGTACCAAAAGAGCGCCATGGCGCGCGGTGATGTCTCGTGCCGCAGCCAGATAGCCGTCGGGGGGGACCACCACACCGCGCTCCCCCATGATCGGCTCCAGAAATACCGCGGCAGTGTCATGGCTGACGGCGGCAGCTAGTGCCGCAACGTCGCCATAAGGGATGTGAGTGATCTCGCCGGGCAAAGGCGCGAAGGGGTCACACTTAGCCGGTTGTCCGGTCAGCGCCAACGCACCCATGGTGCGGCCATGGAATGACCCTTGCGCAGCAACCAATTTCGTGCGGCCAGTGAGCCGCGACAACTTGAACGCTAGCTCGTTGGCCTCAGTACCCGAGTTGCAAAAAAATACTCGCGTCTCATCTTCGGTATCGAGCAGGCGCACTAACGCCTCGGCCAACTCGACGCCGGGTTCGGTCACATACAAGTTCGAGGTGTGCCCCAGCGTGGACAGTTGCCGGGTTACCGCGTCAAGCACCGCGGGGTGACGATGCCCGACGACGTTGACCGCGATACCGCCGAGCAGATCCAGGTAGGACTTGCCATCGGCATCGGTGACCACCGCTCCATCACCACTAGCCAACGCCACCGGCGGCGTGCCGTAGTTGTTCATCATGACGGCCGACCAGCGCTGTTGCAGTGCCGCAGTACCCGTCATGAACTCACCACCTTAGTTCCGATGCCGGCATCGGTGAACAATTCCACCAGCACGCAGTGCGCAACACGGCCATCGATGATGTGGGCGCTGGGCACACCACGAGTTACCGCGTGCAGACACGCTTCAGCTTTGGGAATCATCCCGGATTCCAGGGTAGCCAACAGCCGGGTCAAGCTATCGGTGTCGATCTGGCTAACCAGCGAATCTCTTGCCGGCCACCGGGTATACAGCCCCTCAACATCAGTCAGTATCAACAGCTTCTCCGCCCCCAGCGCTTGCGCCAAAGCCGCCGCGGCCGTGTCAGCGTTGATGTTATGCACCACCCCGTCGACATCGGGAGCAAGCGTCGAAACCACTGGAATGCGTTCTGCTGCAATGAGATCAAGAATCGCCGAGGTGTCTACTTGATGGACATCGCCGACTAGCCCAATATCGGTAAGCACGCCGTCGACGAGGGCCCCGCGCCGGACTGCAGTGAACAGGCGCGCATCTTCACCGGTGAGACCAACGGCATATGGTCCGTACCCATTAATGAGGTTAACCAGTTCCCGACCGACCTGACCGAACAAGACCATGCGCGCAACATCGAGCACTTCTGGTGTGGTAACGCGCAAACCACCTTGAAAATCTCCGGGGATGCCGAGCCGCTGCAACATCGCCGTGATCTGCGGTCCACCACCGTGCACGACCACGGGATGGATGCCACAGTTACGCAGATATGCCATATCGGCAGCAAACGCGTGACGCAACGCATCCTCAGTCATTGCGTTGCCGCCGTATTTGATCACCACAATCTTGTCGTGGAGCTGTTGCAACCACGGCAGCGCTTCAGCCAGCACCTCCGCCTTGACCTGCGCGGACAACCCGGTCATGAGCTGTAGGCCGAATTCTCTTCGACATAAGCGTGCGACAAATCAGTGGTGCGGATGGCCGCCCGGCCGCGGTCTAAGCCAAGGTCTACCACAACGGTGATATCAGTCCCCGAAAGATCCACTTGTCGAGCTCCTGGTGCTCCAGTGCCATTGACGCACACAGCAAAACCATTAAACGACACCGCAATACGATCAGGATCTAACCGAAACGGGACGGTGCCAACGGCCGCAAGTACCCGACCCCAGTTCGGGTCGGAACCAAAAAGCGCGGTCTTAACCAAGCTGTCGCGAGCGATCACCCGGGCAGCTAACAATGCGTCGTCGTCGGTGGCTGCGCCGACGACCGTGACAGTGACCCGCTTGGTGACGCCTTCCGCGTCAGCCTGCAGCTGAGCGCATAGGTCCTCACATACCCGCAGCACCGCGTGATCAAGCTCAGCTTGAGTTGGGGTGATCTCGCTGGCGCCGGACGCCAGCAAGAGCACGGTGTCGTTGGTGGAGCAACTGCCGTCAATATCAAGACGATCGAAGGTGTGCGCCGTGGCGTAGCGCAGGGCCCGGTCGAGGGCTTCCGCGGTCGCGACGGCATCGGTGGTCAAGACACCCAACATGGTAGCCAGCGATGGTGCCAGCATCCCGGCTCCTTTGGCCATGCCCCCGACTGTCCAGCGGCCCGGCTGGTGCAGCGCAACCTGTTTCGGCACAGTGTCGGTGGTCATGATGGCACGCGCAGCCTCCTCACCGCCGACGAGTCCACCGTGCATTTCATGCACTACTTCAGCAATGCCGGCCAGTACCTTCGCCATCGGCAGCCGGTCCCCGATCAGCCCGGTGGAGCAGACCGCGACTTCGACCGCCCCGGTCTCGGTACCCCAGTCGGACAAGGTGGCCGCCACCGCTTCGGCGGTGGCATGGGTGTCGGCGAAGCCGAGTGGTCCAGTACAGGCGTTGGCGCCGCCAGAGTTCAGAATCACCGCCCGCAGCCGTCCGGTGGTCAGCACCTGCTGAGTCCAGAGCACCGGGGCCGCCTTGACCTGGTTGCGAGTGACCACTCCAGCGGCCGGGTAATCCGGGCCTTCGTTAAACACCAGCGCGAGGTCTAACGCCCCCGACTTCTTGATTCCGGCTGCCACACCGGCAGCCCTGAAACCGGCTGGGGCGGTGACCCCTTGGGCACGGGTCAACCGGCCGTGGTCGGGATCCGTCATGGCGCCACCCCCACCGTTGTCAGGCCTTCGGCCTCTGGCCAGCCCAGCGCCAAATTCATGGATTGCACGGCACCGCCGGCAGTGCCCTTCACTAGGTTGTCGATCGCGGCGATCGCAATGAACGTAGCAGCTTGCTGGTCTACCGCGATCCCAATCTGCACGGCGTTGCTGCCAAGCACCGCGCCGGTTCGAGGTAGCCGTCCCTCCGCCAATAAATGAACGAAAGGCTCTTGTCGGTAAGCCTTTTCATAGGCCGCACGTAGTTCCTTCGGCGATGATTGGGTACGCGCCGTGCACGTCGCCAGGATGCCCCGAGACATCGGAATGAGCACCGGAGTAAACGACACCGTGACGTCGTGATCGGTGACGGCCCGCAGCCCCTGAACGATCTCGGGAGTGTGCCGATGAGTGCCACCAATGTTGTAGGCCCGCGCCGACCCCATCACTTCTGAACCGAGTAGATCAGTTTTCGCCGCACGACCGGCGCCGGAGGTGCCGCTAACCGCCACCACCGTGACTGCCGGATCCACCAAACCCTCGGCCACCGCGGGCAATATCGCTAACAGCGCCGCGGTGGGATAACAACCGGGGACAGCTATCCGGCGCGCGCCACGCAGCCGTTCTCGTCCGCCGGGCAACTCGGGCAGCCCATAGGGCCAGTGACCGGCATAGGGTGAGTCATAGAACCGCTCCCAGGCCGCCGCGTCGGTTAGCCGAAAGTCAGCACCACAATCGATCACTAAAGTCTGAGGCTCAAGTTGTGCGGCCAGCGCCGCCGAATGCCCGTGCGGCAGAGCGAGAAAGACCACATCATGGCCAGCAAGAACGTCCAGTTCGGTGGGTGCAAGGATCCGCTCCGATAATGGCAGCAGGTGCGGGTGATGCTCGCCCAGAGCACTACCGGTGCTGGCAGCCGCAGTAAGCGCACCGATCGTTAACCGGCCATCCGCGTAGGCGGGATGGCCGACCAGCAGGCGCAAAATCTCGCCGCCCGCGTAGCCACTGGCACCGGCTACCGCCGCAGTCACCATGCCGCAAGTGTTGCATTTTTATGCATTGACTTGCAAATCAATTCGCGATGGCGACCTGCTCCATGCTCCAGCCCAGTTACTTACCAAGTCAACTGTGTAGCGAACGCAATTAGGTCTTCGACCGGGCGTACGCGTTGCTTGATCAGGTTGATCGTCTGATACGGATCGAACGCCGGGGTCGCGGTTAACGAAACCGGCTCAGCAACAACGCCGGCGATCTGCTGCACCGCAGAGTTCACACCGGGGACCAAACCCCCGACGGGCGGACCGGTGACGGCAACGGTATCCACGAACGGAAGACCCGGCGCGGTCACTTGCACCGAAAACGGCTGCAGCGGAGCAAGCAGCCCGGCAACCGGGATCTCGGCCGTTGCACCACCCAGCCCCCCGGGCAGCGCAATCCCTATCGAAAGCGTCTCCTGACCGTTTAAGAAACCGTCGGCGATAGCGGCGGGAGCGTCGACCACTACCGACAAAGCCGCCCCGACATTCCCGGTCGCCACGGCGTTAACCAACTGTGTGGCGCTCTGCCCGGCCGCAATACCGCCGGTAATCGGTGCACCCACGGCATCAAAAACCAATTGCTCCGGCAGCCCTAACCCAAGCCCCACGGCCGCGGTGCCATTCTGCACCGATATCGACGATATCGACACCGGAACACTAAGCCTAGTAACCAGCTCGGCAGACCCTGTCGCGATCTGCCCAGGAACACTGAGCAAGGACTGCACACTTCCGGTCTGCAGCGCAGCGAGAATCGCCTGCGGAGCGCCGAACGGATTGGCGGCTGCCTGAATCAACAAAGGAGCGGTCTGCTGAATAAAGTCACTTTCAATGACATGCAGATTAGCGATCGTATTCGTCGCCAAGCTCTGATAAGAACCGCCCGTATTCAGCATCCCAGCAAACGGCGAGGCGGCGGCGGGGGCACTGTCTGAAACCCAAGAGCTTAGGGCTTGTTGCGCGTTGTCCGCTTCAGTGTTGAGATATTGCCCCACGCCGGAATTCAATAAGCTGACGAATTGATTATGGAAATTCGCCGCTTGCGCACTTAGCGCCTGATACTCCTGAGCGTGTGCGCTCAACAGCGCGGTAATCGCCTGCGACACCTCATCAAGACCGGGTGCCAACACCCCGGTGGTGGATAACGCCGCCGCGACATTAGCCGCATCCAGCGATGAACCGATACCCGCCAGATCTCCTGCTGCCTGACTAATGAAGTCCGGCGTGACGTTGACAAAGGACATAACCCGTCTCCCCTCGACCCACCAAGGCGATCACCGCTGTTCATCGAGGTAACTGACCCTACGCACAATGCACCCCACACCGATATATGCATGAGCGTTTTCACAGGCAGTCCCCAGGCGAACCCGGAGACGGTAACTTCGGCGTGAACCGGCCTTGCAGTCTTAGGCGGCTTGAATTGACCCAGCAAGCTGTTGCGGGGCGTAGTTCACCAGAGCGGGAACCAGCCCACCGACGGGCGGGCCGGTGACGGTGACCGTATTAACGAAAGGCAGCCCCGGTACCGTCATCGAGACCGAGAACGGCTGAAGAGGAACAAGTAGCCCGGAGAAAGGCACCTGAGCCGTCGCCGATCCCAGCCCACCCGGCAGCGCCAAGTCCAACGACAACGTGGCCTGACCGTTCAAGAAACCATCGGCGATGTTGGCCGGAGCAGCGACCAGTGCAGACAAGGCCGCCCCGGTGTTCCCGGCTGCCATGGCATCAGCCACCGCGGCCGCGCTTTGTCCGGCAGCGATACTTCCGGTGACCGGCGCACCGAGCGCACTGAAGGCCAGCTGCTGCTGCAGCCCTAACCCAAGCCCAATGGACGCGGTGCCGTTCTGTACCGACACCGACGAGATCGACACGGGGACACTCAGCTGCTGGGTTAACTCGGCCGAGCCCGCCGCGATCTGCCCGGGAAGACTGAGCAAGGGCCCCACATTGCCGGTCCGCAACGCGGTAAGAGCCGCCTGCGGAGCGCCGAACGGGTTGGTAGCAGCCTGAATCAACAACGGCGCCGTCTGCTGCACAAAATCATTCTGGATCAGCTGCAGATTAGCGCCCGTATTCGCCACAAGATTTTGATACGGCCCGTCACCAAACACCCCCTCGAAGGGTGAGGCAACCGCAGCCGCGCCGAAGCCGGTCCCATCGAAGAGGGATGTCACCCTATCCAGCAGAGATCCGCAGGTGACACGTGGGACAGCCCCCAAAGACGTAAAGACCCCGCTGGCATTGGTGGCCAACGTATTGACCACGGTGGTAGCACCATTGATGAACGCCTGACCGGTGGTGCTGAGCGCACTGCCCGTCATACTCAAATTAGGCAAACCGGCCAGCAAAGCGTTGACGTCGGTGGCCACCCCTTGCGCCACAGCGCCGCCCAGCTCCGCACCACCCCAGGTGCCAGCGGCGCCAGGCCCGCTCGATCCACCGCCAAAACCGAGACAGTCCCCCACCGCACCGGCCAGAGCTTGTTGAGCATTAGCGACTTCAGTGTTGAGGTATTGGCCTGCGCCGGAATTCAATAAGCTGACGAATTGGTTGTGGAAGTTCGCTGCTTGCGCACTCAGCGCCTGATACTCCTGGGCGTGTGTGCCCAACAGCGTGGTAATTGCCACCGACACTTCATCAAGACCGGGCGCCAACACCCCGGTGGTGGATAACGCCGCCGCGACATTGGCCTCACCCAGCGATGAACCGATACCCGCCAGATCTCCTGCTGCCTGACTAATGAAGTCCGGCGTGACGTTGACAAAGGACATAACCCGTCTCCCCTCGACCCACCAAGGCGATTACCGCTAATCGTCGAGGTAACTGAGCATACTGACAAAGCGGTCCTGCTGCGCGAAAACGCACCTTTTCTTAAGGCATTTCTCAGCCGAAAGCCACGCTAGCAGGAGGTAGCGGCCGGCGCCAGCACGAGAAGCCCAAGCTGGTCTCCAACATCGATAACGATCCGGATCGCTACTTCGCAGCTGACCTGCTAGCCCCGGATTGCTTGGGCGAATTGTTCGGTTCCCCAGTAGAGTCCCGGAAGCAACCCACCTAGTGGTGTGCCGCCGAGGGTTATTGATGTCGTAATAGGCGTAACAACATACACCGTGACATCCGCAGTTAACGGCTCCACCGGGACCAGAATCCCGTCAAATGGAACATGCACTGTCACTGTAACCGGCCCCACAATCGGCGCCTGAGTTGTGGTCGTGAACGGGATAGTGTTTTCACCGTTCAGGAAGCCGTTCGTGATGACGGCGGGGGCGTCAACAAGTGCGGTCAATGCTGCCTGCGTGTTTCCTGTCTGCATTGCCGCAGTAAACGCACCGATGCTTTGCTGAGTTGCTAGGCCCGTGCTGACCAATGAACCTAGCCCATCAAAAAGTAGGGCAGGAATTAACCCAACCGTAAGATCGGCCTGCAACGTGGTCGTGTCGAGGTAGAACGAGATCGTAGTATCTGCGGCGACGTCAATCACATTGTTAAAGTGCGTCCACATTGCCCGGGGGATACTGGTGATCGGAACCAGATCACCCACAGTGCCCTCTAAAACGGCATAGAACGGGTTGCTACCGGTAACACCTACGCCGCTGACAAAAAGGTTGACTAGACCGGAAACTACCTCTTGCGCTGCACCCCCGATATTGCCGGCTAGCAGGTCCTGCAATGCCGCTTGCAGATAAGTCGGTAGCTCATTGAGCCCGGCAACGAAGGAGTGCGCCGCATTCTGTATTGACGTAGCAGTCAGTGCGGCGTAACCACCCAGATTGTTTCCAGTTTGCAGCAAGAAGGGGGCCGGATTATTAAGCCAGCCCGTAGTAATGGTTTGCAGATTAGAGACCGTGTATACCCGAAGGGTTTCGTAGGGGGGATACACCGGTGGCGTAATGGGGGAACCGGGAAGACCGATAGCGCCGGCCGCGCCACCGGCACCGGCCGTCCCACCGCTTGTTGCACTACCACCATCTCCACCGTTGCCGATTCGTGCGGTTGCGGCGCTGCCACCGTTGCCGCCGTTTGCCGCCACCGCGCCAGTGCCGGCATTGCCGCCGGCACCGCCATTACCGATAACCATCGAGTCGCCACCGTTGCCACCGGCACCACCGGCACCACCGGCCAACGAAGCTGTGGCTCCGCCGTTGCCGCCATCCCCGCCTGCCCCCCAGACGCCGGCGGTGCCCCCAGCGCCGCCAGCACCACCGTTGACGGCACCAACACCGGTAGCCACACCACCGGCACCACCGGCACCACCGTTGCTCAGACCGACCCCATTGCCGCCGGAGCCGCCGGCCCCGCCGTTGCCGGTGCCGGTGCCGGCGCCGCCGGAGCCACCGACACCGCCGTTGCCGTACCACCCACCGCCGGTACCACCAGACCCACCCGGCCCGCCGACACCGTTAACTCCAGTGGAGGTCCCGCCGGCACCACCAGCACCACCGGCCCCATATAGCTGGGCACTACCCCCGTTGCCGCCGGGCGCCCCGCCGGCGCCACCGCTACCACCGGCGCCGGCCGAACCACCGCTACCAATAATTCCGGCGGTGCCGCCATTACCCCCGGCACCACCCACGCCGGCAGCCCCGCCAACGCCACCGTTGCCGCCGCGGCCACCTTCACTGATGCCAATGCCTGCGCCCCCGTTGCCGCCGTGACCACCGGCTCCAGTCAATCCACCGGCGCCGCCGGCGCCACCATCACCACCACCAAACAGCCATGAGCCGGTACCACCATTACCCCCGGCACCACCGGCCAGCACGCCGGAGACCGTGGTGCCGCTGCCGCCAGCACCGCCGGCACCGCCGAAGCCCCATAACCGGGCATTACCGCCGTCGCCGCCGGCGCCGGCGACACCACCACCAGAACTGACCGCATAGCCACCCGAACCGCCGGCGCCACCACTACCCAACCAGCCAGCGTTACCACCGTGGCCACCACTGCCGGCAGTTCCGGTCGCGAT
>JAIENC010000230.1 GCA_019751635.1 Mycobacteriaceae bacterium | reverse complement strand
CCGGCCGGCAGGTTTTTCACGGTGCGCGCCGGTTCATTGGTGGCCTGGGACAGCAGCGGGGAGTCCGCGGGTAAGCAGGCTCGCCCCTTTCGCATTATCGGCGGCCATACTGACAGCCCCAACTTACGGGTAAAACAACATCCCGACCGGCTGGTTGCCGGATGGCAGGTGGTTGCTCTGCAGCCCTACGGGGGTACGTGGCTGCACTCCTGGCTAGACCGTGATCTTGGTATCAGCGGTCGGCTTTGGGTGCGCGACCATACCGGCATCAGCCCCCGGCTGGTGCACATCCAGGAGCCGATTCTGCGGGTACCGCAGCTGGCTATCCACCTGGCGGAGGACCGCAGGTCGGTCACGCTGGATCCGCAGCGGCACATCAACGCGGTGTGGGCAACTGGCGAGGTTACCCGCTCTTTTGTCGGCTATGTTGCGCAGTGGGCGAACATCGAAGCCGATGCTGTTCTGGGCTTCGATCTGATGACCCACGATGTAAGCCCAGCCCAGCTTTGCGGGGTCGACGGTGAGTTCATCAGCGCACCCCGATTGGATAATCAGGCCAGCTGTTATAGCGGTCTCGAGGCGCTGCTGGCCACGTCGTCGCAGCGGTATCTGCCGGTGTTGGCGTTGTTTGATCATGAGGAGGTGGGCTCCACTTCTGATCACGGTGCCCAGTCTGACCTGCTGCTGACCACGCTGGAACGGATGGTGTTGGCCGCCGGGGGCGGGCGGGAGGATTTCCTGCGTCGGCTCTCGGGATCCATGCTGGCGTCGGCGGACATGGCGCACGCCACGCACCCGAACTATCCAGAACGACATGAGCCGGGTCACCCGATTCGGATCAATGGGGGTCCGGTCCTTAAGGTTCAGCCCAACCTGCGGTATGCCACTGATGGACGCACCGCTGCCGCTTTCGCGCTCGCTTGTCAACAGGCCGGCGTGCCGTTGCAGCGTTATGAACACCGCGCGGACCTGCCCTGTGGCTCGACGATCGGTCCCATGACGTCAGCCCGAACGGGCATCCCGACCGTGGACGTCGGGGCGGCCCAACTCGCTATGCACTCGGTACGGGAGTTGATGGGTGCCGCTGACGTCGTGGCCTACTCGGCGGCGTTGCGCGCATTTTTGTCACCCGAGTGATCGGTGGTGATCAGCCCAAAGAGCGCTCGGCAGTCATCGAAACCGTCCACCTGCACGTCGATGGTGCGGTGCCGTTGCCAATCCGCACGGGTCAGCCGGAAGTGCCGTCGCTCAACCACGACGCCCTCCCGCAACATCTGATCGGCAGCGAATTCGTGGTACCCGATGCCGCGGGAAATCGCTATGGAAGCCGGATTATCCACGAACGATACCGAAGTAGCGACCTGTGCGCCGAGTTCTGAAAATGCAAAATGCAATGCAGCCATGCGCATTTCAGTTCCATAGTGCTGCTTTTGGTGGCGCAGCCCAAGCCACGATCCGGACTCGACCTCGCCGGTGGTGGGGAAGTCCGTCGCGGTCAAGGTCTGTACGCCGATAGCGGTTCCATTCACCACCACGGCAAGCGGTAGGGACCAGCGGTCTCGGCTAAAGCTGGCCAATTCATGCCACAGGTAGGACAGCGTGTGGTAGAGCAGCTCGGCTCGCGGAGCTCGGGTCCACGGGACCGCAAACGGCATCAGATCCGGTGGGTGAACACCGTCTAAGGCGGCGTCGACCAGCTGGTCGCATAACTCTTCGGTAGGCAGCTGCAGCGCCAGCCTGGCGGTCTTGATCCGCAGCTGAAATAGCGGCCAGTGTCGAGACATCGGCCCATTATCTTGGGGGTACGCGCGGAAACTTCACCGGCCGCCACCCGGAGCTGGGTGTCGTTGGAATCTAGACTGTCTGGGTGACGTCTGGGCTCATCCCTGTTGTGGACACCGTCGAGCATGCCTTGGCCACCCCTGACCAATCCCAGCCGTTCGCTGAACTCGGTCTCCGGGAAGACGAATACCAGCGGATTCGTGACATTTTGGGCCGACGCCCCACCGACGCCGAGCTGGCGATGTATTCGGTGATGTGGAGCGAACACTGTTCCTACAAATCGTCCAAGGTGCACCTGCGGTACTTCGGGCAAACCACCACCGACCAGATGCGGGCCACCATGTTGGCCGGTATCGGGGAAAACGCCGGAGTCGTCGATATCGGTGACGGCTGGGCCGTGACTTTCAAGGTGGAGTCGCATAATCACCCGTCGTACGTGGAGCCGTATCAGGGTGCTGCCACCGGTGTTGGTGGCATTGTGCGCGACATTATGGCTATGGGTGCACGGCCGGTCGCGGTGATGGACCAGCTTCGCTTCGGTCCCGCTGAGGCTGCCGATACTCGCCGCGTGCTCGACGGCGTGGTCCGTGGCATTGGTGGCTACGGCAACTCGCTGGGCTTGCCCAATATTGGCGGCGAGACCGTTTTCGACGCCTGCTATGCCGGCAACCCCTTGGTTAATGCGCTCTGCGTGGGCGTGCTGCGTAAAGAAGACCTGCATCTGGCCTTCGCCTCGGGCGCCGGCAACAAGATCATCTTGTTTGGTGCCCGCACCGGGTTAGATGGCATCGGTGGTGTGTCGGTGCTGGCGTCGGAGACCTTCGACGATGACGGGCAAGACGGCGGTGCGGGGTCACGCAAAAAGCTGCCGTCGGTTCAAGTCGGTGACCCGTTCACCGAAAAAGTGCTCATCGAGTGCTGCCTAGAGTTGTATGAGGCCGGCTTGGTGATCGGCATACAGGATCTCGGCGGAGCCGGATTGTCTTGTGCAACATCGGAATTAGCTTCAGCTGGGGACGGTGGCATGGCGATTTGGTTAGACGCTGTCCCGTTGCGGGCTAAGCACATGACACCCGCTGAAGTGCTCTGCAGCGAGTCGCAGGAGCGGATGTGCGCGGTAGTAGCGCCGGAAAACGTTGACGGTTTCCTTGCGGTGTGCCGCAAATGGGACGTGCTGGCCACCGTCATCGGCGAAGTCACCGATGGTGACCGGCTGCGCATCACCTGGCATGGTGCCACCGTGGTGGACGTTCCGCCGCGCACGGTAGCCCATGCTGGCCCGGTGTATCAGCGTCCGATGGCTCGCCCGGAATCTCAAGATGCGGTCAATGCTGACCGCTCTGATGTGCTGCCGCGGCCGGTCACCGGCCCTGAGCTGCGGGCGACTCTGCTTGCCCTGTTGGGTAGTCCGCACCTGTGCAGCCGGGCGTTCATCACCGAGCAATATGACCGGTATGTGCGCGGCAACACCGTGTTAGCTGAGCACGCCGACGGCGGCGTGTTGCGCATCGACGAGCGAAGCGGCCGAGGTATCGCCGTGTCCACCGACTGCTCGGGACGCTATACGCTGCTGGATCCTTATACCGGGGCCCAACTCGCGCTGGCCGAGGCCTACCGCAACGTCGCGGTCACCGGGGCTACGCCGGTGGCGGTCACCGATTGTCTGAATTTTGGTTCGCCGGAGGATCCCGGGGTGATGTGGCAGTTCGCCGAGGCGGTGCGCGGCCTGGCCGATGGCTGTGCGGCCCTAGGCATTCCCGTCACCGGCGGCAACGTGAGCTTTTATAACCAAACCGGTTCGACGGCAATCCACCCCACGCCGGTAGTCGGTGTGCTCGGTGTGCTCGATGATGTGCGTCGACGGCTCCCCACGGCGTTGGGTGCCGAGCCGGGCGAGGTGCTGCTGTTGTTAGGCGAGACACGGGACGAATTCGACGGTTCGGTCTGGGCCCAGGTCACCGCGGATCACTTGGGCGGATTGCCGCCCAAGGTCGATTTGGCCCGGGAAAAATTACTCGCTGAGGTTCTGGCCGCGGCCGCCCGCGAAGGCTTAGTGTCTGCGGCCCACGACCTATCCGAAGGGGGTCTGGCTCAGGCCGTGGTTGAGGCTGCCTTGGCCGGGGAAACCGGTTGTCGCATCGTGCTTCCCGAAGGCGTCGATCCATTCGTGGCGTTGTTCTCCGAATCCAGCGGGCGGGTGTTGGTCGCCGTCCCGCGCACCGAGGAGAGCCGGTTTCGGGCGATGTGCCAAGCACGCGGGCTGCCCGCCGCTCGCATCGGCGTCGTCGACCAAAGCTCAGACCTGATTGAGGTGCAGGGGCTCTTTACGGTGCCTCTGACCGAACTGCGTGAAGTGTCCGAAGCGGTGCTGCCCCGACTCTTCGGATGAAGTTCAATCGGGCGCATCCGCTATGGGTGTGGGCATGGAGCCTGCTGAGGTTGAATTTTATCGGGATAGCATTCGGGGCGCTGTTTTTCTGCCTGTCGCTGACCCCGTCCTTGCTGCCTCGGGATTGGCTCTTTCAAGGCCTGATCGGCGGCATCAACGCCGCGTTCGGCTACGGGCTGGGCGTGGTTATCGGCAAGACGGTGTATCGCATAGTCCTGCGTGGCACGCGATGGTGGCCGCCACCGGCTCGGGTGCTCTTCTGGCTCAAGGCGGTCGTTGTGGTGCTCTCGCCGATAGCCTGCGTCGGGATGCTCATCCCCGCCGCCTCCTGGCAACGGCAAGTGTCGGCATTGATGGGCATCGCCGGCCCGTCCACGTCGAGCTATCTGCGCACCCTGATCGTCGCCGTTGCGGTGGGCGGTCTTTTCGTCACTGCCGCCCGGGTGATCCTCGACGCCATCAAGCTGGTGGCCAGAATGCTGATCAGACGATGGCATCTGCACGATGAAACGGCGCTCTTCATCGGCACCGCGATCGTGGTGACGGTGTTAGTCATGGTGTTCAACGGCGTCGCGGTTCATGGTTTCTTCGCGATGGCCAATAAGATTTCCCAGCCACGTAACGCTGGCACCCATGCCGGTGTCCGCCAACCCCGCGAGCCCGAAAAATCAGGCAGCCCAGAGTCATGGTCAGCCTGGGAGACCTTGGGTGCGGAGGGGCGTAGTTTCGTCGGTACCGGACCGCATCTCGCCCAGCTGTCGCGGCTCAATGGGCGGCCGGCCAAAGAACCGATCCGGGTCTATGCCGGGTTGCAGAGCGCCGCGAACGAGCAAGCCCGAGTGGGGTTGGTGGTTGCCGAGTTGGAGCGCACCCACGCGTTCGAGCGCAAGCTGCTGGTCATTGTGCCCACTACCGGTACCGGCTGGATTGACCCAATGGCGTCGGACGCATTGGAAATGATGTACAACGGCGACACCGCGATGGCTGGTGTGCAATATTCCTACCTGCCCAGCTGGGTTTCCTTTCTGGCCGACCAGCAAAAGTCGACTTCGGCGGGCCAGTTGCTGATCAACGCCATCCATGACCGCTGGCAACAACTTCCGGCTGATCATCGGCCCAAGCTGGTGCTCTACGGCGAGAGCCTGGGATCTATGGCAGGGCAGGCCGCTTTCGGTTTTCTGCCCGATATCAGGCAGAAGGGTTTCGACGCGGTCCTCTGGGTGGGGCCACCACAGGCCAGCTCGTTGTGGCGAGCATTGATCGCGCGGCGTGACCCCGGCACTACCCAGGTGCGTCCCCGCTACGATAACGGCCAGACCGTGCGGTTCTCCGAGGGGATCGATCCTGCTGACGTGGCGGCGGTTGCCGCGCCAGCCTGGGCGGGTACCCGGGTGCTGTTCTTGCAGCACCCGTCGGACCCGGTGGTGTGGTGGTCACCGGATTTATTGTTTAGCGAGCCGGCGTGGCTCATCGAACCTCCCGGTCGGGATCGCAGCGCAGCCATGCACTGGTATCCGGTAGTGACGTTCTGGCAAGTGAGTGCGGACCTGACCAACGCCATGGGCATGCCCAGCGGGCACGGGCACAATTACGGCAACGCCATCTTGGACGGGTGGGTCGCGGTGCTCCCGCCACTAGGGTGGACGCCGCAGGACACTGAGCGGGTGCGGTCCGCGCTGGTAATGCCGTCGCATACGCAACGATGAAAGCCGACCCGGCAAAGACTATGGCGGCTGTTGCGGCGATGGCCGACTGGTTACGTGACGGCACCTGCCCGTCCCCGGAGCGCGCCGAGCTGGCCGCGGCGGTCCGGCTGACCGCCCGCACGCTGGCACAGCGAGCGCCGGGGGCCAGCGTCGAAGTTCGCATTCCGCCGTTCGCCGCGGTCCAATGTGTCACCGGGCACCGGCACACCCGCGGCACCCCACCCAATGTGGTGGAGACCGATCCGCGGACGTGGCTGCTTCTCGCCACCGGTCTGTTGGCGGTGACCGACGCCACAGCGGCCGGAGTTTTGCGTCTTTCCGGCGCTCGGGCCGGCGAGATCACACTATGGTTACCACTGGTGGCGCTGCCGGACACGCCCATCAGTTCGCCGACTCCGGTCGGCAGCCCGTAGACTGCTACCACGTCACCACATCGCGCCCTAGGGAGCTGCCCATCGTGACCGTCCAGCCAGATGTGCTCGAGAACTCGCCCGGCGAAGAATGCGGTGTCTTTGGGGTCTGGGCCCCCGGCGAGCAAGTCGCCAAACTCACCTACTACGGCTTGTATGCGTTGCAACACCGTGGCCAAGAAGCCGCGGGTATCGCTGTCGCAGACGGTTCGCAGGTGCTGGTGTTTAAGGACCTCGGCTTAGTCAGCCAAGTGTTTGATGAGCAGACGCTGGTAGCCATGGAGGGCCATGTCGCTATCGGGCACTGCCGTTACTCCACCACGGGCCAGACAACGTGGGAAAACGCGCAGCCCGTGTTTCGTAACACCGCGGCCGGCACCGGAGTGGCGTTAGGGCATAACGGCAATCTGGTCAACACCGCAGAACTGGCCGCGCGGGCCCGAGACGTCGGGCTGATCGCTACCCACTACCCGGCCCCAGCCACAACCGACTCGGAAATCCTGGGTGCGCTCTTGGCTCATGGTGCGGCGGACTCCACTCTGGAGCAGGCTGCATTGGAGTTGTTACCAACCGTGCGTGGCGCGTTCTGCTTGACGTTCATGGATGAGAACACCTTGTACGCCTGCCGTGACCCGTATGGCGTGCGTCCCTTGTCGTTAGGCCGGCTGGACCGAGGGTGGGTGGTGGCCTCCGAGACGGCGGCTCTCGATATTGTCGGCGCCTCATTTGTGCGGGATATCGAACCGGGCGAATTGCTGGCCATCGATGCTGACGGTGTGCGTTCCATCCGGTTCGCTAACCCCAATCCCAAGGGCTGCATCTTCGAATACGTCTACCTGGCCCGGCCGGACAGCACGATCGCTGGCCGTTCCGTGCACGCGGCTCGGGTCGAGATCGGTCGTCGGCTCGCCAGTGAGTCCCCGGTGGACGCTGATTTGGTGATCGGGGTGCCGGAGTCCGGTATCCCCGCCGCGGTCGGTTATGCGCAGGGGTCGGGCATTCCCTATGGCCAGGGTTTGATGAAGAACGCCTATGTTGGGCGAACCTTCATCCAACCCTCGCAGACTATCCGGCAACTCGGTATTCGGCTCAAGCTGAATCCGCTCAAAGAGGTGATCCGCGGCAAGCGACTTATCGTGGTGGACGACTCCATCGTGCGGGGGAACACCCAACGCGCTTTGGTGCGGATGCTGCGTGAGGCCGGGGCCGTTGAACTGCATGTGCGGATTGCCTCGCCACCGGTTAAATGGCCGTGCTTCTACGGCATTGATTTCCCCTCCAGCGCCGAGTTGATCGCCAACGCGGTTGATGACGAAGGCGAGATGCTCGAAGCCGTTCGGCATGCGATCGGTGCTGACACCTTGGGTTACATCTCCCTGCGGGGGTTGACCGCCGCCACCGAGCAACCGGCATCACGGCTGTGCACCGCCTGCTTTGAAGGGCAGTATCCGATCGATCTGCCTGGCGAGACCGCGTTAGGCAAAAACGTTGTCGAGCAGATGCTGGCCAATACGGCGCGAGGTGCCGGATTATCCGATCCCCATGTGTCGTCCACCGCCAGTACGACGCCGCTGCATGCCTAGCTGATACCAGTGCCGACCGTCGACCGGTAGCCTTTATCGCGATGACAGATCGCAGACAACAAGAATGTGGCGCTTCGGATATCACCTATGCCTCGGCAGGGGTGGATATTGAGGCTGGTGATCGCGCCGTCGAATTGTTCAAGCCGCTCGCGGCCAAGGCCACCAGGCCCGAGGTGCGCAGCAAGCTCGGCGGATTCGCTGGATTGTTCGCTCTTCGTGGTGACTATCGTGAACCGCTGGTGGCGGCGTCAACGGACGGGGTGGGCACCAAGTTGGCGGTTGCCCAGGCGATGGACAAACACGACACCGTGGGCCTGGACCTGGTCGCGATGGTGGTCGACGACCTGGTGGTTTGTGGGGCCGAGCCGCTCTTTCTCTTGGATTACATCGCCGTGGGCCGGATCGTGCCAGAACGGCTTAACGCGATTGTTGCCGGTATCACCGACGGATGCATGCGCGCCGGCTGTGCGCTGCTCGGCGGCGAAACCGCGGAACACCCAGGGCTGATTGAACCGGACCACTATGACATCTCTGCTACTGGTGTTGGTGTGGTTGAGGCCGATGACGTACTCGGCCCGGAACGGGTCAAACCCGGTGACGCGATCATTGCCATGGGTTCATCGGGTCTGCACTCCAATGGATACTCGCTGGCCCGCAAGGTGCTGTTGGAGATTGACCGGATGAATCTGGCCGGTCATGTGGAAGAGTTCGGTCGCACCTTGGGCGAGGAGTTACTGGAGCCGACCCGCATTTACGCCAAGGATTGCCTGGCGCTGGCCGCCGAAACTCAGGTTCGCACCTTCTGCCACATCACCGGCGGCGGGCTGGCTGGCAACCTGGACCGGGTTATCCCGCCTGGCTTGGTCGCCGAAGTTGACCGTAGTACGTGGACGCCCGCGCCGGTTTTTGCGATGATCGCTCAGCGTGGCCGCGTTGCGCGGGCGGAGATGGAAAAGACCTTCAACATGGGGGTGGGCATGGTTGCCGTAGTGGCTCCGGAAGATACCGATCGTGCCTTGGCCATCTTGACTGCTCGCCACGTGGATTGCTGGGTAGTAGGAAATGTCGCCAAAGGCGGCAAAGACAGCCCGCGGGCTAGCCTGGTCGGGCAGCACCCGAGGTTCTAAGCCGCCACTGGCAGTAGGTCGGTGGCGGTGTCGGTCGGTAACGATCGGCGGAAAGCTCGCCGGGAGTGCCTGCGCTGGTGATATGTTTCGGTTGTCTCGCCTCGGTCGATCGCAGGCAGCATTCGGTTTGGCGGGTCTTGGCTTAGCGGGTCATCGAGTCTCGGAGACGTGCGATGTCTTTTGTTATTGCATCATCGAAGCACCTGGTCGCGGCGGCTTCGGGGCTTGTTGATATCGGATCAGCGCTCGACGCCGCGCACGCGGCGGCAGCGACCCGCACAACGGGTTTACTGGCTGCCGCCGCCGATGAGGTGTCGACAAGTGCTGCGGGGTTGTTCAGCCAGTATGGCGCGGCATATCAAGCGCTGGCGGCTTCGGCGACGGCGTTTCACGAGCAGTTTAGTCAGGCCATGAGCGCGAGCGCGGTTTCCTACGCCACTGCTGAAGCCGCCAACGTCTCGCAGACCGCGTTGAACACCGTGAACGCGTCTGCGGAGGCGTTGACGGGGTTCCCAATTTACGGTCATGCCGCGGCCGGGGGGCGGCGCCCCCTGTTTGGCAATGGGGCCAATGGCGCGCCGGGGACAGGGCAAGACGGTGGTCCGGCCGGTTGGTTGACGGGCTACGGCGGGGCCGGCGGTTCCGGTGCGCCTGGCCAAAACGGGGGCAACGGCGGCGCCGGTGGGTTATTTGGGGCCGCCGGTGCTGGTGGGCCCGGTGGGATTGCCGTGGGCACTGGTGTAGGTGGCAACGGTGGTAGCGGCGGGAACGCTGGATTGGTTGGCTTTGGTGGTGCCGGTGGGGTTGGGGGGAGCGCTGGTGCGATGGGTAGCGCTGGTGGTGCTGGCGGTGCCGGGGGCAGCGGAGGATTGATCGGTGGCAACGCCGGCGGAGGTGGTGCCGGTGGTAGCGGCGGAACATTGGGCGATGGCGGCACCGGCGGACGTGGTGGGAGCCGACCATGGTTTGGGGCGGGCGGGATCGGTGGTGTCGGCGGGCTGGCCGACGCCGGCAACGGGGGTGCTGGTGGTGACGGGGGTCGTGGTGGCGGCTTGCTGTTTGGGGTCGGTGGTCCTGGGGGTGCTGGGGGTGACAGCTATAGCGGGACCGGTGGTTCCGGTGGTGCTGGCGGGTCTAGCTGGCTGTTTGGTACCGGTGGCCCGGGTGGTGCTGGTGGAGACAGCGTCAACGGGGTAGGCGGGGCTGGTGGGCAGGGCGCAGCGGCCGGACTGTTTGGTGTCGGTGGGGACGGCGGTGCCGGCGGTTCGAGCGCCACCACCACCGGCGGTGTCGGCGGGGCCGGGGGCAATGGCGCGGTAGTCGGCGACGGCGGCTCTGGTGGTGCGGGCGGTGCCGGCGGTGCCGGTACCGTCGCCGGTACCTCCGGTGGTGCCGGCGGCAACGGTGGGCACGGCGGCCTGCTTTTTGGCAGCAACGGTGGCGCCGGTGGCGCCGGTGGCCCGGGCGGGACCTACGGCGGTGCCGGTGGTGATGGTGGTGACGCGTCGTTCGATGGTGGTGGTGGCGCGGGTGGTGCTGGTGGTGTGGCCGGGGCCAACGTAGGCAGTGTGGGCGGAGCCGGTGGTAACGGTGGGCAGGCCGGGCGCATCAATGGCCCTGGTGGTGCTGGTGGTGCGGGTGGGTTAAGTAATGACATTGGTGGCACTGGTGGTGCAGGTGGGGCCGGGGGCAACACTCCGCTGATCGGGGTTGGCGGTGCGGGTGGTGTGGGCGGCAGCGCCAACATTGGGGCCGGGGGGATAGGGGGAGCCGGCGGTGCTGGCGGCAGCGTCAGGGGGCTTGGCAACGGCGGTGGCGGTGGTAACGGCGGGGATGTTGGCTCCGGTGGTACTCCGGGTGCCGGTGGTGCCGGGGGAGCCAACGGCATTGTGCTTTCCCGCATTTTTGCTCCGGCCGAGAACGGGTTCACCGGGGCGGTGACGTAGCTGACATTCAGCTTAGGCGTGAGCGCAGATGCTGGACCGCAAACCCGCGATCAGGTGCGGGTGAACTAATTAACGACGCCAGTCGTCGTCATCATCCCATTCGGTGTCGGCGACACGGTCGTTGGCGACCAGTCTGCCAGCCCCCTCAGGAGCAGACCCGGACAGCTCGCGTTGAAGCCGCTCAAAATCGGTCTGCGGAGAGCTGTACTTCAACTCTCGAGCAACCTTGGTCTGCTTTGCCTTTGCCCGGCCGCGGCCCATGGGGGAACCCCCTCGCGCAATAACGGAGCGGCCTAACAAGTAGGCGGCTCCGATCTGTGAATGTCTTTGATGTCCTGGCGAACAGTTTACCGTGCCGTCTGCACGCATGCTGGCGCCCCCTGTCCGCTGTTGGCGGACAGGATTAGCACTGTGGGCTACCGCCGCGAGTGTTGCTGCGCAGCCGTTGTACCGCCAACCGCCCGGCACCCGGGGCGTCGGCAGGCGGCAGCGAGTCGACGTCAATCATCGCGGTGACCGGATTCTCCTGGCCGATCGCTAGAGCAGTATCAGCCGGTAATCCGCGTTTGAGCAGAGCCAATGCCACCAGCCCTAAATCCACATGGTCAACCACCGTGCCGAGCCGCCCGACCGGGCGTCCGTCAGCCAGGATCACCTCACCGGTCGACGGTCGGTTCCCCTCTTCGAGGTGCACCAACACCAGCATTCGGGGTGGTCGACCCAGATTGTGTACGCGGGCCACGGTCTCTTGCCCGCGATAGCAGCCTTTGTCTGTATGCACCGCCCCCACGCCGGGACCGCCGAGCCAGCCGAGCTCATGCGGAATGGTGCGTTCATCGGTGTCGACGCCGAGTCGAGGTCGCAACGCTGCCACCCGGTGGGCTTCATAGCTCCACACCCCTGCCGGCCGCACCCCGGACTGGGTCAAACGGCGTTGCCAATCAGCGGATTCGCCGCGCGGTACCAGCAGATCGAGTTCGATCTGATCGGCGCAAGCACTGGGCATACGACGGAGAAAGCCTGCACCAGGAAGCGGTACGGCGGTCATTTCGGGGGGTAGGGCGTCAATGCCCAGCATGTCGAGTACCTGCCGGTCGACGAGCCGTGGACCCAGCAGCGATAACACCGCCAGCTCGGCGGTGGCTGGGACGACCTTGGACCAGAACACCATTGCGCGTAGATAAGTCAGTAGCGGTTCACCGCGCCACGGCTCGGTATCCAGATAGGTGGTGGCGCCCAACTCGGTTTGAACCCAGTGTTCTTCGACGCGTCCTTGGGAATCCAGAATCAAGTTATCCGTGCTCGCGCCTTCGGCCAGGCCGCTAACGTGTTGCGTCGACAGGCTATGTAGCCAGCTTTGCCGGTCGGCGCCAGTAAGAGAGAGCACCGCACGGTGCGAACGGTCCATCCACACGGCGTCAGTCTCGGCGGTGCGCTGCTCACCGAGCGGATCGCCGTAATGCCAGACTGCGCCGGTGTCGGGCCCCGAATCGGGGGCAGCAACAGCAGTCACAGGCCCACTCTACGGATCTGACTTGCCGTGGTGGCGCCGCTACCCAACAAATCTCGATAGCCGCGCCGATAAATGCGGAACAAGTCCACCGTCGGCGCCAACCCGTTCCTCGACGTAGGCTAGATCGCCGCCGTCGACAATGCCGTAAAGGCGTTGAGCGCCTCCAACCAGCACGCCGGACTTGCTGCGGGCCAGCGCATCGGTGACCAACTCCCACGATGAGGCGGTTCGCGGCCGTCCGTAAAACAATTCGATGTAACCGCCGGAGTTCGCCAGCAGCAGCTCGATGGCCTGGGACTCAGTTGGGTCGTCGGGGTCGCTGACGAAACGCCAAAATCCCGTCTCCCGCCAGCTCGGCTTGTGGTAGTCACCGGTCTCGGTGAGCCGCCATGATCGGGCTTCCCAGTTCAGGTAGTCACCGCCGTCATGTGATACCACGATCTGCTGTCCGAACCGGTAATCGCCGTCGGGGCCGCAGCCCTCACCTTCTCCGCGCCACACGCCAACTAGCGGTAGCAGCGCCAACAGTGCGTTGTGGAAATCCGCTCCTTGGCGCAGATTAGCGGTATCGGCGGGCAGCGGAAGGTCGGAAAAGACCGGGATGTTGCGGGCCGCGGTCGCTTTCGCACGTTCTGCCGCGGCGGCTAATCGAGCGTCCTGGTCGGAGCTCACGACTCATCAGTGATGAGACGGTACAACGCATACAACGCGAACCATGAGATGAGCGCGGTGGACGCGACCAACAGGATCTCGAAGAACAGCACCACAGTGAGGAGTGTATTCGGTTTTGTCAGCCGATTTTGACATCCGCCTCATGAATTCCCGCGCCGAGCGGTTGTATCACCGTGTCGCCGTTGCCGGCGGCGGAGAGTGCGCGCAATGTCCAGGTTCCCGGCGCGGCGAAAAACCGGAAGTCACCGGTTGCCGAGGCCACCACCTCGGCGGTGAATTCATGCGATGAATCCAGCAGGCGAACAAACGCACCGCCCACGGCGTGGCCGAAGTGGTCCACTACGCGTCCGGTGATCACGGTCTCTTTTTCCAGATTGACGTTGCTTGGCAGCGTAGGTACGCGTTTGGGTGCAGAGCACATCTGAGCAGAGGTCCTTTCGGTGGGGGTTCGGTTCGTTACCGAGTTGGGGTTTGCGGAACGCGGCGCAGGCGTGTGATCAGCGGATAGAGCTGACATCCCAGACAGATACCGAAGGCCGCGTTCAAGAAACTCGCCGCTAGCGCACCCGCCGTGGCCAGCATCCCCAGCACGGGCAGGCCGCTGACAAATCCGGCTACCCCAACAACGGCAAACAGCAAACCAACGAATTGTGCGAACTTCAACGGTGCGATCGGTTCGCGTTCGGTAACCGGACCTAACCGAGGGGCCACCAGAGTTTTGAATACCAGGCCATACGGGTGCTGACGAGGCCCGTACCAGGCGCCGATCGCGAAAACCACCGCTTGCAGGCTCAGCATGACGGCGGCGGCAGTCGCGCTGACCCCAGCAACGAGCATGGTGGTGGCCAGCACCGTAGCGGTAATCCAGGCGGCGAACCGGGGTCCTCGAACGTCCACGACTTCTTGCTGGGTGGAGGTGTGGTTTTGTGACACGGAGCTGCTCCTAGTAAGAACGAGATGAGGGGTAAGCACGCCACGAAGACGGATTTGCGGCTACGCCGATCAGCGGCGTGGGGGGCGGCTATTCAGCAGCGACAACAGCTGCCCGCAGTGCAGCGCGGCTCAACTGCGCAGCACGAGGTGAGCGAGAGCTCGAAGCGGGGCACGTCGGGGAGTTTACCCAATGACGTGCTGATCAAGCCAGTAGCGGTTGCAACGCGGAGCGCAGGTCGGCCGCTTTCGGGACGCCGGTGGTCCGGTATCGCTGGCGCCCGTCGGCGTCGAAGATCAAGGTGGTGGGCAGCGATAGTACCGAAAACTGTCGTGCAGCAAGGGGATTAGCGTCGATATCGATCTCTACATGGGCAACGGGGGTGGGGTCGCCAAGGCTAGCGCATACCTCGTCGACTACGTGACGCACTCGGGAGCAGGGTCCGCACCAGGGTGCGCTGAAATGAACGATGGTCGGGCCGGTACCGGAAAAGTCGAAATCTACCTCCCGCGGTTCGGCGTCTGGCCTGCTCGCCCGGACAGTTCCGGATCGCCGGTTCAGCAGCCAGCCCGTCACCGCCGCCAGCCCGCACGTAGCACCGATCGCGGCAATCGCGGTGAGCATCATTGGCGGAACTCATTCAACGTCACGGTGATGTCCTCAGTGATGCCTTCAATGATGACATCTGAGCCGCGCGCGCCTTTGCTCGTGGGAATGAGGCCAAACGGGAGCTTCTGGTCGGTGAGTCGGCCGCTGAAGGCACGCAATACCGCGTCCCGCTGCTCGACGGGAACGTGCTGGTTTGCCGTCTCTGGTCCGGTCAGGACTTCCGTAGGGGTAAGTACCAGTGTGGTGGTGTCGGCAATCGACAAATCCACCGACACGCTGACCCGTTTATCGAAGTGAGCTGAGTTCGGCGTGCCGGTGAACACCAGTCCGCGGCTGCTGGAGATCCCAGAGTCGGTGCTACCTCCGGTGGCGTTGTTGGTTTCGGTGGGTGGCGCTTCGACCATCAGATCACTGATGCCCAGGTAGCGGCCCAGGTGTATCGAGTCGATGATGATGCGGCTCTCTAACCCGCCAATAGGCAGCTTCGCGTCCGGCTTGATCAGCCACGAGGAATCGGCAAGGTTGACTGAGTGCATAGTCGCTTCCAGCGTTGCCTGGCCGACCATAGCGTGCTCAACGCCGTTCGCTTTGATCTCCACCATCGTGTAATGACCGCGCCTGGCTTGGGTGAGAAACGGGAACCCCAAGATGGCGACGAAAGGATCCGAATGCAGGTTTGCTGTCTGACGTACCGTGCGGGACAGTCGATATTCGGCGTAGATACAAGTGCCGAAGTCGACCCCGACAGCGCCGACTAAGCCAACTACCACAGTGGCCACCAGGATCGCGGCGCCCGCTACGGCGATCGGCACCTTGCGCATGTGCACATTCTGGCGCAGGCACCCGCAGCAGGAATGAGCGGTGTGCGAGGCCGCAGTGATCAACAACGGTGCTCAGACTCACAATCGGGTGGCACGTTATCGTTAGGTGACGTGAACGTTAGATGATTGTGCCGTTAGCGGTATATGGCGAAGCGAGGCGATGCATTCCCGCCGCGCTGGGAGGAGCCCGTTGGATCTACTGGTGCTGACTGCTGAACGGCACGCCGACCCGGTGCTGCCGTCTTTGTCGTTGCTAGGGCACAGCCTGCGGACGGCGCCAGTCGAAGCTTCTTCGTTATTAGAGGCCGGAAACGCCGACGTCGTGATCGTCGACGCGCGCACCGATTTACCGGCCGCCCGCGGTCTTTGCCGGCTTTTAAGCACTGCGGGCCGGTCTATCCCCGTGGTAGCGGTGGTTGCCGAAGGTGGGTTGGTGGCAGTCAACATTGACTGGGGCCTGGATGACATCCTGCTGCCCGGCACCGGGCCGGCCGAGATTGACACTCGCTTGCGGCTGGTGGTGGGTCGTCGAGGTGGGCTCGCTGACGCTGAAAGCGCGGGCAAGGTAACTCTCGGGGAGCTGATGATCGATGAAGGTACCTACACCGCACGACTGCGGGGCCGCCCCCTAGACCTCACCTACAAAGAGTTTGAGTTGCTCAAGTACTTGGCCCAGCATGCTGGCCGGGTTTTCACCCGGGCGCAGTTGCTGCATGAAGTGTGGGGTTACGACTTTTTCGGCGGCACTCGAACTGTTGATGTCCACGTAAGGCGGCTGCGGGCCAAACTTGGCGCCGAGCACGAATCATTGATCGGTACCGTCCGCAATGTGGGCTATAAGGCGGTGCGTCCGGCGCGTGGTCGGACCGCTAGCGCGGAATCCGGACCGGTTGCCGAAACCGATATCGATCCGCATCAGCTTGAAGACCGATTGATCGATCCGTTACCCAGCCCATGATGCTGCCGCATTGGCAGTGCGCGCTCACCGCCGAACAGCAACAGCAGGTCCGTGACCTTGTTACCGCGGCAACACAATTCGATGGGGTGGCCCCTGTCGGTGAGCAGGTTCTGCGGGAGCTTGGGCAGGAACGTACCGAGCATCTGTTGGCCACTGATTCGCGATCCGCTGGCCACGGCGCCGCGGTAGTTGGCTACGCCAATCTGCGCCCGCCGACTGATGCGGCGGGCGCGATGGCGGAGTTGGTGGTCTGCCCGCAGGCTCGTCGCCGGGGCATAGGTGCTGCGTTGGTGCGTGCAACGCTGGCTCGATCCGATCAGCGGAACCAGTTCTGGGCGCACGGTACGTTAGCGGCGGCTCGGGCGACGGCGGCTGGGCTGGGTTTGCGCCCGGTACGCGAACTGCTGCAGATGAGACGATCGTTGCAAGACATTGTCGAACCGCGAATCGAGCCCGGTGTGCGGGTCCGTACCTATGCGGGGCCGGGTGACGATGCGGAGTTGCTTCGGGTCAACAATGCGGCCTTCGCCGGGCACCCGGAGCAGGGCGGCTGGACCTCAGTTGAGTTGGCCGAACGGCGTCGCGAACCCTGGTTTGACCCAGCCGGTCTCTTTTTAGCTTTCGAGGAAAAAACAGGCGAGCTGCTCGGTTTCCACTGGACTAAAGTGCATGCCGACGGGCCGGCATCGGAGGAGGGCTTGGGCGAGGTTTACGTGGTAGCTGTTGATCCTTCGGCGCAGCATCGTGGTCTGGGCCGAATGTTGACGGCAATCGGCGTTGCGTCGTTGGCGCATCGGTTGGCCGATGCGAGCGCATCCTCGGCGATGCTCTATGTGGAGTCAGACAACCTCGCCGCGGTGCGCACCTATCAGGGTCTGGGTTTTAGCCTGCACAGCATGGACACCGCTTATGCGCTCGATTGCCTGCGGTCGAGCGAAAGTGGATAGTCGTTGGACAGCTAGTGAAGGCGGGATTGGTGAAGTTCCACACAGTGGGCAAGACTTTTGCGGCGATATTGTCTGGTCTGGTGGTGGTATCGGTCGTGTGCTTGACCAGCGTCGCGTGCGGCAGCGATAAAAACACCGCGTCGGGAACCGGAACTGCCCCAGTATCGGCTGGTTCGACAAACTGTGCGGGAAAAGACCATCTGACCGCTGAGGGCTCGACCGCGCAACAGAACGCCGTCGCGATATTCAACCAAACGTGGGGCCTACTGTGTCCAGGCAAAAGCCTTTCGTACAACTCGACGGGCTCAGCTGCCGGCCGCCAGCAATTCATCGCCGGCAATGTTGATTTCGCCGGGTCGGACTCGCCGCTACCGACTGAGCAGATCGACGAGGCGGCGCAGCGCTGCAAAGGGAACCCGGCGTGGGATCTGCCGCTGGTGTTCGGGCCGATCGCGTTGGTTTACAACCTGTCTCAGATCAGCACCCTGGTGGTCAACGGTGCTTTGCTAGCGAAGATTTTCAGTGGCGCGATCACGCACTGGAATGACCTGGCTATCGCGGCGCTCAATCCTGGACTTACTTTGCCCAGCACCGCGATTACCCCGATCTACCGGTCGGATTCCTCCGGTACCACCGACAACTTTCAGAAGTATCTAACCGCTGCTGCTCCGCATCTGTGGACGAACGGTGTGGGCAGCGAGTTTCAAGGTGGCGTCGGCGAGGGTGCGCAGAAATCCGCTGGTGTGGTCCAGGCGGTGAAGACCATCCCCGGCGCCATTGGGTATGTCGAGAAAGGTTTTGCGGATCAAGCCGGTATGGCGTTTGCCGAAATTGACACCGGACATGGTGCTGTTTCCCTCACTGCGGATACGGCACGCAAGGCCATTGATTCCGCTGCATTTCTGGGTCAAGGCAATGATCTGGTGCTTGACCTGAACGCGATGTATGCCACCAATGAACCGGGTGCCTACCCGTTAGTGCTGGCCACCTACGAAATCGTGTGCTCGAAGAGCTACGACTCGAGCACGGCCGCAGCGGTCAAGTCGTTTCTGACGGTGGCCGCTCACAACCGTCAGGAAGAACTCACCCAAGCCGGTTACCTCGCGCTGCCGGATAGATTCAAACGGCGCCTGATTGCCGCGATCAACGCTGTGCAGTAACCGCTAGTGATCACCAAACACACGCCTGTCACCGACCGGATCTTTCGCTTACTGGCGCAGGGCTCGGGTGTGTTGATCATTGTCTTGGTGGCGGCTATCGGGTTATTCCTGGTGCGGCGTGCGGTACCCGCCCTGGTTCGTAACCAAGAAAACTTCTTTACCTATGGCGGCAACTGGGTCACTACCAATACCTCGGCCATGCACTTTGGCATCTGGGATCTAGCCCAAGTGACAGTGTGGGTATCGCTTTTTGCCTTGATCTTGGCTATGCCGATCGCCTTGGGGGTTGCCCTTTTCCTCACCCAATACGCGCCACGGCGAATAGCTGGTCCGCTGGCTTATCTGGTGGATCTCCTGGCGGCGGTGCCTTCGATCATCTACGGCGTCTGGGGTCTTTATGTCTTGGTGCCCCGGATACGGCCGGTAGCCATCTGGCTTAACGCCAACCTGAACTGGTTTTTTGTGTTTGCCGACGGCAATGTGTCGGTAACGGGCGGAGGAACCATCTTTACCGGTGGAATCGTGCTGGCGGTGATGATCCTGCCCATCATCATCGCGGTCACTCGTGAGGTGTTCGCTCAAACACCGGGAGGCCAGATCGAGGCCGCGCTGGCGCTGGGGGCTACCCGATGGGAGGTCGTGACCACCACTGTGTTGCCGTTTGGGCGTTCCGGATACATCAGTGGCGCAATGCTGGGCCTAGGCCGGGCGTTGGGGGAGACGATCGCGTTGCTCATCATTTTGCGCGGTACTCAGAAGAGGTTCGGTCTCTCGTTGTTCGACGGTGGATACACTTTCGCCACCAAGATCGCCGCTACTGCAGCAGAGTTCAACGATCAATACAAGGCTGGCGCTTATATCGCGGCCGGCCTGGTGCTTTTTAGCTTGACTTTTGTGGTCAATGGAGTAGCGCGGAGCGCCGTCACGCGAAAAAGGCAGCACTAATGGCCAGCATCGATCGCCCTATTAAGGCGCGGACTTTTGTGGGAGTCAGCCTGCGCCGCAAGATCGTGAACAGTGTTGCGACGGTGTTGGTGACACTGGCCATGGTGATCGCTTTGCTGCCGTTGTTCTGGGTGCTGTATGCGGTGGTCGCTAAGGGGTGGGCAGTGGTCACTTCCGGTGTGTGGTGGACGCATTCACAAGCCGGTATGACGGCATTTAAGGCTGGTGGTGGGGCTTACCACGCGATCGTGGGGACCACGCTTCAAGCGGTGGTATCGGCTGCTATTTCGGTTCCCGTTGGTGTCCTGGTTGCGGTATATCTGGTCGAGTACGGTGATGGCACCCGGCTGGGCCGCCTGACCACCTTCATGGTGGACATTCTCACCGGAGTGCCCTCGATTGTGGCTGCTCTTTTCATTTATGCACTGTGGGTGGCCACGCTGGGCTTTCCTCGATCAGGATTCGCCGTATCGCTGGCGCTGGTGTTGTTGATGATCCCGGTGATCGTCCGGTCGACCGAAGAGATGCTGCGCATCGTGCCGGTGGATCTGCGAGAGGCTAGTTACGCGCTTGGTGTGCCCAAATGGAAAACTATTGTCAGAATTGTTATTCCTACTGGATTGTCGGGCATTGTCACTGGAGTTCTGCTAGCGCTGGCTCGGGTAGTGGGTGAGACGGCGCCCTTGCTGATCTTGGTGGGTTATGCGCAAGTAATGAATTTCGATATGTTTACCGGGTTTATGGGGTCGTTGCCCGGCATGATGTATGAGCAGACATCGGCCGGTGCAGGCACCAATCCGGTTCCCACTGAACGGCTGTGGGGTGCTGCTTTAACGTTGGTTTTGTTGATTGCCGCAATCAATGTTGGGGCCAGATTCGTGGCGAAAATATTTGCCCCTAAGAGCTTTTAGGAGCTGCCGATGGCCAAACGATTGGATTTGAAAGACGTCAACATCTATTACAGGTCTTTCCATGCGGTCGCTGACGTATCGATGTCGGTGTTGCCGCGTTGTGTAACTGCTTTTATCGGGCCTTCGGGTTGCGGTAAAACAACCGTGTTGCGCACGTTGAACAGAATGCATGAAGTGATGCCCGGGGCTCGGGTTACGGGCTCTGTCCTGCTCGACCACGCTGATATCTACGCTCCGGGGGTGGATCCAGCTGGTGTGCGTCGGGCCGTAGGAATGGTATTTCAACGGCCAAATCCCTTCCCGGCCATGTCGATTCGCGACAACGTTGTGGCCGGGCTGAAATTGCAAGGGGTGCGAAATCGCCGACGGCTTGATGAGATTGCCGAATACTCGTTGCGTGGCGCGAACTTGTGGGAGGAAGTCAAAGACCGGTTGGATAAACCCGGCGGTGGGTTGTCGGGGGGACAGCAGCAGCGGTTGTGCATTGCCCGGGCTATCGCGGTACAGCCCGATGTGTTGCTGATGGATGAACCGTGCTCGTCGCTGGATCCGATCTCCACGATGGCCGTCGAGGATCTCATTGCTGAACTCAAGCAGGAATACACCATCGTCATCGTCACCCATAACATGCAGCAGGCCGCCCGGGTCAGTGATCAAACCGCATTTTTCAACCTAGAAACGGTAGGCAGACCGGGGCGACTGGTTGAGATCGATGACACCGAGAAGATCTTCTCCAACCCCACCCAGAAGGCCACCGAAGACTACATTTCCGGGCGCTTCGGCTAGCCCAGCCTCATGAGTTGGCGGAAATGTTCTCATCGGCCAGTTTGCCAGTGGCCTGAAAAATCACCCGTCGGGCTACTTCCACTGCATGATCGGCAAAGCGCTCGTAAAACCGCCCCAGCAAGGTCACATCGACGGCTGCGGCCACCCCGTGCTTCCATTCACGATCCATCAATACCGTGAACAAATGCCGGTGTAGGTCATCCATTGCGTCATCATCTGCACGGATTCGGGCGGCCTTCACCGGGTCCCGGGATAACACTACTTCTTGTGCGTTACTCCCCAATTCGACTGCTACTCGGCCCATTTCGGCAAAATAACCATTCACTTCTTCGGGTAACGTGTGCTGGGGGTGACGACGCCGGGCGATCTTAGCAACGTGCAGCGCAAGCGCGCCCATCCGGTCAATGTCGGCGACCATCTGTAGTGCACTGACGATCGAGCGCAGGTCGCCAGCTACCGGTGCCTGTAAGGCGAGCAGGACGAAAGCGCTTTCTTCGGCTTCCATGCTCAGCGCTGCGATCTTTTCATGATCGGAAAGCACCTGTTCGGCGAGCACGAGATCGGCCTGTAGCAAGGCTTGGGTGGCGTGTTCCATGGCCACGCCAGCGAGCCCGCACATGGTAGCGAGCGTGCGGGTCAGCTCGTCCAGTTGGCGATGATAAGCTGACCGCATCTGACCATTATGACGATCGTCTGGAGGAAACGGGCACGTGTCGTGTGAACTGCCGATGAATGCCCGTAGCGGTTACCCGCAGGTGGTGTCGGCGGCATTGGTGAGGGTCAGATCCTCGGGCAACTTGGTAGGTGTCGCGGCTTTAGTGCTGTCGATCTGCATGGTGACCGACGAGCCGCTGGGCGCGGGGGAGGCAACCGCATGAAAGTCTGGGCCGAGGACTACCTGGACAACATCTCCGTTACCGGTGACCCGCTGGACTTTGGCATTGACCAATGCTGACGCCACGGTGGCGGCGGCCTGTTCGTTTCCCGGCGAAAAAAACACCGTCGTTGCGGTCAATGAACTCGGATAGTCATCTGGCGTCATGACTTTGAATCCGTGTTGCTGTAGTTGGCTGGTGGCCGTGGCAGCCAGACCGGTTTTACTGGTTGCGTTGGAAACCTGCACGGTGATATCTTGCGGCGCAGTTGTATTCACCTTCTGAGAATGAATCTCGTTGGGCGGGTTAGTTTGTCCGGGTGCATTCGGCTCGATGGGACGGGTACCGCGGTCGTTTTCTCCGGGCAAGGGATCATCGCTGATGATGGCATTAAATAAGGCGCGCAGGTCCGCGGTCCGTGGCGGCTCATTGCCGTCCTCATCGGTTTGACCAGTCGTTGGCACCGTCACAAATGTCACCCGACCAGCGGAGATTCCTTGGATGGATTGGCCCAGGTCCACGAGATCTTTGGTCTTGACATTGTCGACGTAGCTGTTGCTGATGAACATGTTCACGACGTTGTTGAGCTTGTTCAGGGAGAAAAACGTGTTCTGGGAAATCAGCGAACGCAGTAACGACGACAAAAACCGCTGCTGGCGTTTGATCCGACCGTAGTCGCCGTTGTATTCGGTGGTGACTTGGCGAGCGCGAACAT
>JAIENC010000048.1 GCA_019751635.1 Mycobacteriaceae bacterium | reverse complement strand
TTTACTACCCATACCGGTGTTGGTGTTGGGCTACGCCGATCCAATGTTGACACCGACCAGATCATTCCCGCGGTGTATCTGAAGCGGGTGACCCGAACCGGTTTCGAGGATGGGTTGTTCGCGGCATGGCGAACGGACCCGTCTTTTGTGCTTAATCTGGCGCCTTTTGATCGTGGCTCAGTTCTGGTGGCTGGACCTGATTTTGGCACCGGATCATCACGCGAACATGCGGTATGGGCCTTGATGGACTTCGGATTCCGGGTGGTGATCTCTTCTCGTTTTGCGGATATTTTTCGCGGCAACGCGGGCAAAGCGGGGTTGCTGGCGGCACAAGTTGCCCAAGCCGATGTAGAACTTCTTTGGAAACTCATTGAGCAGAGTCCGGGCTTGGAAATCACTGCCAATCTTCAAGATCGGAATATCATTGCTGGAACAACGGTGGTGCCCTTCACGATTGATGACTACACCGCCTGGAGACTGCTCGAAGGGCTTGATGACATAGCCCTTACGCTGCGAAAACTCGATCAAATCGAGGACCACGAAGCGGCCTATCCGGCTTGGAAACCGCGCGTTGCACGTACTTCCTGAATAGGTTGGCGGGGAAGGAATTTCCAGTCGGTATCCAGCGCCAAGAACCATTGTGAGCTTCGCCACCAGTCAAGGGCGGCAACCGGATTGCCGGAAATTTCGCTGCTGAGTTGTGAAATTGCGCGTGGTTCTTGGAGATCAGCTAGGCAAGGGTTTACCGTAGTCCACTAGTTGGTCTCAAAATCGAGACCACTAGCTTCGGAGGTTCTGCATGAACAAAGCAGAGCTCATTGATGAGCTCACTCAGAAATTAGACATCGATCGTCGGCAAGCAACCGCTGCCGTTGAGAACGTTGTCGACAGCATTGTCCGTGCGGTGCACCGAGGTGACACCGTCACCATTACCGGATTCGGCGTATTTGAACAGCGCCGCCGCGCGGCGCGGGTGGCTCGTAATCCCCGGACCGGTGAAACGGTGAAGGTTAAGCCAACGTTGATCCCAGCTTTTCGTCCAGGCGCGCAATTTAAAGCAGTGGTGTCTGGCGCTCAACGTCTTCCGTCGGAAGGTCCTGCTGTCAAGCGGGGTGTCCTGGCAGCGGCCGGGGCGAAAAGGGCGGCAAAGAAAGCCGCAGTGGTGAAAAAGGCCGCTAGCAAGGCGCCGGCTAAGAAAGCCGTGACCAAGGCTCCGGCCAAAAAAGCAACGGCGGCAAGGACATCAGCCGCGAGCGGAGCTGCTAAAGCGACGAAGGCACCCGCCAAAAGTGCCACTAAGGCGGTTCAGTCGGCCGCTAAGAGCGGTGCCGTCAAAAAGACTGCCGCTAAGGCTGCTGTCCGCAAACCGGCGACCAAAGCGTCGAGCAAGACCGCGGTGAAGCAGTCGGTGAGCAAAGCTCCGGCCAAAAAGGCAGCGGTACGGAAAGGCCGCAAATAAAGCGGTAAACGCTTGCGGTGCCAGCGGATTTTCTCTCCGGAGAGTTCCGGAGAGAAAATCCGCTGGTTAGGTCAGCGTATTGGTGGCCAACGCATTAGCGATGTGATCAGCGGCGACCAGCCGCCCAGCCGACAAGGACAGCACCCAGGTGCTTCCCTTGCGGTTCAGAGACTTATCGGGTTGCACTCCATCTCGGTTGCACCACCAGGAAATCAGATCAGGGATCACCTTGCCTTGGGTGCAGATCACCGGAGTCTGCTCGGCGGCCACGATGTCTTGGATGCGACGTCGGCCACGTTTCGGATTATCGGCATAGGCTTCTTCGGTCAAAACTGGCTCGTTGCAAACGATCACACCTAATTCTTCGGCCAGCGGCGCCACTGTCTGATGGCACCGCACCCGGTCGGCGGCGTGCACGTTAGTGGGGCCAAAACCCAACAACTGAATCAGTAGCGCCTCAGCCTGGGCGCGGCCCTTCTTGTCCAATGGTCGCTTGCCGTCTTCACCGACGAAGCGGGCTTTGCTACCTGCGGTGGCGTGCCGCACGATCAACACGGTCTGGGTGTCTGGTTGTTGTTGAGTGAAGTTGCGCAAGACTTTTCGGTCGTAGTCATAGCTGACTTTTTTCATCGCATCCGATACGGGCAACCAGGTCATCTCATCGACCTCGGCGTTGGGGGTGAATTCGCCACCGATGCTGCGGGCCGCCCAGTAGCGCACCTTTTTCACGCCCTGGCCAATCGGATAGCTCACCGCGGCGATCCGTCGGCCAAGATGGGCATGGTGGCCGGTCTCCTCCCACACCTCTCGCACCGCGGTTACCGGTTCGGTTTCGCCGGGATCGACTTTCCCCTTCGGCAGTGACCAGTCGTCATAGCGTGGACGGTGAATGACCGCAACCTCAACTGAGCTGTTGGTGCCGTCTGATCGCCACAGCACCGCCCCGGCCGCGGCCACCGACCGCTGCTTGCGTGGCCGGCTATGCGACGAGTTTTTGATCGACACCTAAACTCCTGCAGGTTAATTCGGTCGATGAGCGGAGAGCTGAGCCTAGCTTGGTCAGGGGCTGCGGTGCCGTTCCATCAGTGCGACTTGATGGTCGCGGACTCGTTGTCCATCCACCGGCGCTGCGGTCCACTGTCCGTCCGATCCGAGCTCCCAGCATCGGGTGGCCGGATCGAATGCCGACTCGAACATGTCGTTGAGCTGTGCGGTCAACCTGGGGTCTTTAACCTGAGCCATCACCTCGACTCTGCGGTCGAGATTGCGATGCATCATGTCGGCACTGCCAATCCAGAATTCGTTGCTGGCGTTGAAGTGGATGATCCGCGAATGTTCCAGGAAGCGACCAAGAATCGAGCGAACGACAATATTTTCGGATACCCCAGCCAGCCCGGGACGTAGGGCGCAGATACCGCGTACCACGACCTCGACCGGTACGCCTGCGGCTGCCGCCTGATACAGCGCATCGATGACCTGTTCATCGACTAATGCGTTGAGCTTGAGTCGGACTCGTCCGTTGCCGGTTGCGTGGTGGGCAGTGATCTCTCGTTCGACTCGTTCGATAATGCCGGCGCGAATACCATGTGGAGCCACTAACAGGTTGCGGTAAGACAACTTTCGCGAATACCCGGTGAGCGAGTTGAACAAGTCGGTCAGGTCCAGGCCAATGTCGGGATCTGCGGTGAGCAAGCCGACGTCTTCGTACAACCGGGCGGTCTTGCTGTTGTAGTTGCCGGTTCCAATGTGGCAGTACCTGCGGATCGCCGAGCCCTCCCGACGCACCACCAGCGCGGTCTTGCAGTGCGTCTTCAGCCCAACCAGCCCGTAGACCACATGCACTCCGGCTTGCTCTAACGCGCGGGCCCACCGGATGTTAGCCCGCTCATCGAAGCGAGCCTTGATTTCAACCAGTGTTACCACTTGTTTTCCGGCTTCGGCGGCTTCAATCAGCGCCCGGACTATCGGTGAATCACCGGACGTGCGGTACAGAGTCTGCTTGATTGCCAGCACATCGGGGTCAGCAGCAGCCTGCTCGATGAATCGCTGCACGCTGGTGGAGAACGAGTCGTATGGGTGATGCACCAGAACGTCGCCTTCACGCAGCGTCGCGAAGATGCTTTTCGGGGTTTCGCGTTCGGCGAAAGCGGGCGGAGTGGCTGGCACGAAGGGGGGGTCTTTGAGTGTTGGCCGGTCCAACCCGTAGATCTGCCATAGCGATGACAAGTCAAGTAGCCCAGGCACTTCGATGACATCGTCGGGATGCACATCGAGTTCTCGTAGGAGCAACTCCAACATGCTTTCGGTCATGTCGTCGGCAACTTCAAGGCGGACCGGTGATCCGAATCGCCGGCGTGCCAGCTCCCGCTCCAGGGCTTGTAGCAGGTCCTCATCGCGGTCTTCTTCAACCTCGAAGTCGGCGTTGCGGGTAATCCGAAACGCATGATGCTCAACGATTTCCAGGCCTGGGAACAGCACCGGTAAAAAGGCTGCGATCAGCGCCTCCATCGGCAGAAGTCGCACAGTCTTACTGTTGTTCTGGCCATCGGTATTGCTGGGGTTATCTAGCCGGACAAAGCGATCGACGTTGTTAGGCACCTTGATTCGGGCGAAGTGTTTGCCGCCGTCCTCGGGTTGTTTGACGGTGACCGCCAAATTCAGACTTAAACCGCTGACGAACGGAAATGGGTGGGCCGGGTCGACGGCTAGCGGAGTCAAGACCGGAAAGACTTGCTCTTGAAAGTATGCCGACAGCTGGGCGCGTTCCGGGTGCGCTAGCTCAGCCCAGGTGACGATGTGAATGCCCTCTTCGGCGAGTGCGGGCCGGACCGAGTCGAGGAACACGCGTGCGTGTCGCGCCGCGATCTGCTGGGTTTGTTCGCCAATGCGCCGCAGTTGCTCACGTGGGGTAAGGCCATCTGCGGAGCGGACCGAAAGTCCCATCTCATCGCGACGTTTGAGACCTGCGACCCGAACCATATAGAACTCGTCGAGGTTGGAAGCAAAGATCGCCAGAAACTTAGCCCGCTCCAACAACGGCAGCGAGGTATCGGCGGCCAGCGCAAGAACCCGTGCGTTGAAGTCCAGCCAGCTCAACTCCCGGTTCAGGTAGTACTCTTCGGGGCTTCGTTGCGCACCCGTGGCCACGGTGGTGGCAGGTGGCGCCACTACCGGTGGGTCGTCCCCATACCGCGCATCGTCGATCGCCTCAGCTCCGGATTCAGTCACCCTGCGATCATTGCTCATTGCCGGGTAACGCTGCCACAGTCTTGCTGACATTGGGTTGATGTGCGGGTGAAACTTTCGGTGATGGCTCGGGTAGTCGCGGCCCCCACCCCGAGGCGGCGGGCGATTTCCAGGTCAGCGGCCGTGTCGATATCGCAGCGCAGCCCCGGCCAGGCGCCCACTAGTTCGACAGCTCCGGAATAACGGTGCTGCGCAGCCGAATCGGCGCCGAACTGTGGATTAAGTGCGACACCGAACGCCAGCAGCGCACAGGTGCCGGTGCCTAATCTGTCGGCGACAAAGCTGCGCTGATACTGACTGGCCGCAGCAATCACCTCGGTCAGCTCCGACGTCTGCATTGCCGGCAAATCTCCTTGCAGCGCAACAATATTCGGTATCGATTCGCGCAACATGTGTTCGGCGGCGGTGATCGCGTGGTTGAGTGGGTCGCGGTGGTTTACCGGTGTTGGGTCGGCGAGAACCTGGACACCGAGCTCGGCGGCGGCGACCGCGGCAACGTGATCGGGGGTGACCACGGTGATAGACCGCAACGATCGGACGCCGAGGGCCGCGGTGAGAGTATCGACCAGCATGGCTAGCGTCACAGTTTCCCGGGTAGCTGCCGGAAAAACCGGGGCCAGTCTGGTCTTGGCGGCGGCTAGCTGCTTGACGGCGATGATCAACCCGATATCGCTGTGCTCGTCGGCCCGGGTGTCTGGCATGACCTTATCCTGCCAGCGCAGACCACTTGCGTCCGTTGTCGAACTGGCCCAAAGTGGTGCGAATGGCTGCAATCGCAGGTGCCGTCGCGGTGATGGGTGCTGGCGCCTGGGGCACTGCCCTGGCCAAAGTGCTCGCCGACGCTGGTGCGGAGGTCACGTTATGGGCGCGCCGACCCGAGACGGCCGCGGAGATTAACGCCAGCCGGTACAACGCCAGGTACCTGCCTGGCGTGCAGCTGGCCACAGGTATCCGCGCGACTGACGATGCGGCTGCAGCGCTCGGCGGCACCACAACGGTGTTGCTCGGGGTACCGGCGCAGTCGTTGCGAACCAATCTTGAACAGTGGGCTGGTCTATTTCGGCCGGGCGCCACCCTGGTCAGCCTGGCGAAGGGAATCGAACTGGGCACCCTGATGCGGATGAGCCAGGTCATCGTTGCGGTGGCCGGTGTGGATCCGGCTCAGGTCGCGGTGATCTCCGGGCCTAATCTGGCCCGCGAGGTTGCCGACTGCCAGCCCGCCGCCACCGTGATCGCTTGCCCAGACTCCGGCCGTGCGGTCGCATTGCAGCGTGCGCTCAATAGCGGTTATTTTCGCCCTTACACCAATGCTGATGTCACGGGTACCGAGGTTGGGGGGGCCTGCAAGAACGTCATTGCGCTGGCGTGTGGCATGGCTGCGGGCTTTGGTCTCGGGGAAAACACCACCGCGGCGATCATTACTCGCGGGTTGGCGGAGATCATGCGGTTGGGCATAGCCCTCGGTGCCCACGCCACCACGTTGGCGGGTTTAGCCGGAGTAGGCGATCTGGTAGCTACCTGCACCTCACCGCATTCGCGGAACCGGTCCTTTGGGGAGCGTTTAGGCCGGGGAGAGACGATGCAGTCGGCATTGCAGGCCGGGGCGGGCCACATCGTGGAGGGGGTGACGACGTGCGAGTCGGTGCTGGCATTAGCGTCCAGTTACGACGTTGAGATGCCGCTCACCGATGCGGTGCATCGAGTGTGCTATCGGGGATTGTCTGTCGATGCGGCGATATCGTTGCTGCTGGGTCGCAGCACCAAGCCGGAATGAGATCCCGGTAGCCTCTCTAGTTTGTGAGTGCTCGTTTGTCCGACGATGGCCGCATCCGCGTGGCAGTGGTATTTGGCGGCCGCAGTAACGAGCACGCCATCTCGTGTGTGTCCGCCGGCAGTATGTTGCGTAACCTTGACCCGGCCCGATTTGACGTGATCCCCATCGGTATCACGCCCGAAGGTTTGTGGGTGCGCACCGATGGGCGCCCGGAGACGCTAGCGATCACCGACGGGCAGCTGCCCCGAGTCCGGGGCGCGGAGGGGATCGAGCCGGGGGCCGCTTTAGCCGCCGTTGACGTGGTGCTGCCGGTGCTGCACGGTCCCTACGGCGAAGACGGCACCATCCAGGGTTTGCTTGAGCTGGCTGCCGTGCCCTACGTGGGCAGTGGGGTGTTGGCCAGCGCGGTGTGTATGGACAAGGAATTTACTAAGAAAATTCTTGCCGCAGAAAGACTTCCGATCGGCGCCTATGCGGTGCTGCGCCCGTCGCAACCTACGCTCACCGCTGAGCAGCAACACCGACTCGGGCTGCCGGTGTTCGTCAAACCGGCTCGCGGTGGTTCATCGATTGGAGTGAGCCGAGTAACAGCCTGGGACCAGTTGCCCGCAGCTCTTGCTGAGGCCCGCGTGCACGACTCCAAGGTGTTAGTTGAGGCCGCGATTGTTGGCCGTGAACTGGAGTGCGGGGTGCTGGAATTTCCGCATGGGCTAGTGCAAGCCAGTGCAGTCGCTGAGATCCGGGTGGCGCCGGGCCAGGGTGGTGATAACCCGTTCTATGACTTCACGACCAAATACCTCGACGATGCCCTGGAAGTGGATATTCCCGCCAAGCTTGAGGAAAAGGTCGCCGATGAGGTCCGGGAGTTGGCAATTGCCGTTTTCCGGGCCATTGATTGTCAGGGTTTGGCTCGGGTGGATTTTTTCCTTACCGAGGCCGGGCCGTTGATTAGCGAGATCAATACAATGCCGGGCTTTACCACCACCTCGGTGTTTCCTCAGGTGTGGGCGGCTAGTGGGGTGGACTACCCAACATTGTTGGCCACCATGGTGGAGACCGCATTAGCAGGCTAGCCACGTGGAGTGGAGGTGGCAGGCAGTGCCCGATGATTGCATGCACGTGCTTTTTTTGTTAGGCTAGAGCTGCGCTGGATGGCCGGTGGCTCGATCTACGCAGTCGCTATTCGGTATTCAGGGTTATTCGCGGCTGATCTGCCGCAGGGCCCCGAAGTTGCTGTGCGTAATCACGCTAAAAATTAGCGACTTAAACTGCTGGTGAAAGAAAATATCGTGTCTGCATTACCGCCTGCGCCGATTCCGTTTATGAGTTCTGCCGGTGAATCCGCTCACGATTTCTTGATCGTGGCTGGCGAGGAATTTGTGCCGGTTGAGCAGGATGCGGCGGTCGAGGTCGACGCAACCATCGACTTACAGTTGCAACTTGTTGAGTCGGCTCGGGCCACGCTTGGTTGCGGGCCACCGTTGACGGGTGATCGATACCGGGGTGTCGCGCAACGGCTCAGTGTGATCGCTGCCCGATTGACTCAAGTTGCCGCAGATGAGCCCTGGGAAGGTCTATCCGGCGTACTTTTTGCCGCTGAAATCCAGGGGCTCGTCGGTGCTGTGCGACTGATCGGGGAAGTCGATGAGGTTGTGGCCTCTGTGTTGGATTACCAGGCCGCTGCGGTGCAGATTACCCGGGATCGGTTAGCGCAAATCGAGGCTGGGCTAGTTGCGGCCAAGTCGGACGTTATCAGTCTGATCGGCAGCGGAAATCTGGTTGAGGCGGCAGTGCTGCAACAAGGCGCGGTGGTCCATGCCCAACATTGGTACACCATGGCAGTCCGGGACTTCTGCGCAGTCTCGGGACACCACGCGGTGTACCTGAACAACTGCAATATGCGCTTGGTCGGGTATCTTTCCAGCTCGCCTGACGCTGGTCTCGAAACTGCCGGGGGAGCGTTGTCTGAGGCTGTTGGGTTGTCGCCGGCGGCTAGTGAGGCGGTGAGCGTTGCGCCAGAGGCATTGACCAACATGGCAGGCGAACTGCGCAGCTGTGCCTTTGCCTTGGAGCAGGAGATGTTCTGGGGGCAAGAGATCTTGCGCGAGGTCCGGACCACTCATGGCAGTGGTGGCTTCGTCCCGTTCTTCGATTCCACGCTAGCGTCCTTTTCCGACTCCCATGATCAGTCGGTATGGGATCTATACACCGAAGGGGATTCCCACGCGATACGGCTGCAGGGTATTGCGCACAGATATCAGCAGTGCGATGCGGCTGCAGCCAACGAGTTGGCCGACCTCAGGGCGGTACGGTAGGGCAACGATCGCCCACCGCGGGGTGCCGGCGCCGCTGCTTTTATTGTTGCGCCAGCGGTGAAACCGTCGTTGACCCAGCCGCCATTAGCGTGGCGAAGTGCCCCTCGTATCGTGGGGCACCGCCGGGATGCTCTGATCGATCACCTCGGACAGTTGCTGGATCGGGGTGGGGCCGGACCCGTGCGGCAAGGTCAGTGCCAGATACACCGGCCGATCCACCGTGTACCACGTGCGATAGCTGGCTTCCTCGCCGGACCGCGGACCGTTTCCGGCGAACCATTGCACGTGATCGACCACCTGAATCGGCGACCCCAGCACAAAATCGGTTGGGCGCTCAAGCCCACACCGCAGCACCACCACCGCACTGCCGTTTCGCCACACCACAGTTCCGGCCGGTGATGGGGGTGTAGCGACCCGGTGGTAGTCACCGAGTTGCGAAGGAAGCGCCGCCAGCACTCTGCGGCACGCGGGATCGTGGGCCTGCGGGACGGGAACGGGAGAAACCGGCACCGGCTGCTGTGCATGTTGGCGAATGACGGCCATCGCCAATACGGCACCGATCGCCGTCACTGCCAGTGCCAGCGCGGTGATCAGCAGCGCTTTCGGCGGCCCGTCGGGGCTGGCCATTGACGTCCTTTCGGGTTGTCGGGCATACACTGGCGCCGCCCGCCCACGGCTGCTCGCAGGAGGTCACATGAGCGACGCCCCAACCCTAGATGAACTGGGCGAGTTTGCCACGATCAACCGGCTGGTAACCGGCCGTCGGCAACCCGCTGAGGTGCTCCTTGGGCCCGGCGATGATGCGGCGGTGGTGTTGGCGCCCGACGGCCGCAGCGTGGTCTCGACCGACATGCTCGTGCAAGGCCGGCACTTTCGGCTCGACTGGTCCACACCGCACGAGGTGGGGCGCAAGGCCGTCGCGCAGAACGCCGCAGATATTGAGGCAATGGGCGGGCGGGCGGTGGCCTTTGTGGTGGGCTTTGGCGCGCCGGCCCAGACGCCGGTGGCCGATGTCCGTGCGGTTGCTGACGGCATGTGGGCAGAAGCGGGCCGCATGGGCGCCGGTATCGTCGGCGGAGATCTGGTGAACTGCCCGCAGTGGGTGGTGTCAGTGGCGGTACTAGGCGACTTGGCGGGGCGTGCGCCGGTCCTGCGTGCCGGGGCGCGGCCTGGTGCTGTTATCGCCGTTGCCGGCCAGCTTGGCTGCTCGGCCGCTGGTTATGCCTTGTGGTGCAACGCTATTCAGGGATTTGATGAGCTGCGGAATTGCCATGTGGTACCGCGGCCGCCTTATGGCGCGGGGCGAGTGGCCGCTGAGGCCGGTGCGCAAGCGATGATCGACATCTCCGACGGGTTGGTGGCTGATCTTGGCCACCTCGCTGCGGCCTCGGGCGTGAGGATGGATTTGAGCACCGAGGCGCTGGTATCCGACCATGACGACCTGCAGGACGCCGCGGAAGCGGTGGCCGCTGACCCGTGGTCCTGGGTCTTTGGCGGGGGAGAAGACCATGCTTTAGTCGCCACCTTCGCTGGTCAGGTGCCGGCCGGCTGGCGGGTTATTGGGCGGGTGCTTGACGGCCCCGCTTGTGTGCTCGTCGACGGCGCCCCGTGGCAGGGATATGCCGGCTGGCAAGCATTCGGCGAATCGGCGTGCTATCGGTAGCCGCCGCCAACTGCGGTCCCTGCCGACCAGCTTGGTGCGATGGTGCCGTTAAGGTGACGCGGTGACCCCCAAGCCGCTCCATGAACTTGTTGACCCGGGGTGGGCGCATGCGCTGGCACCTGTCGAAGCGCACATCGCCGAGCTGGGACAGTTCCTCCGCAGCGAGATTGCTGCTGGTCGCCGCTACCTGCCGGACGGGCCGAATGTATTGCGCGCTTTTACCCTTCCCTTCGATCAGGTCCGGGTGCTGATTGTGGGCCAGGATCCCTATCCCACGCCTGGGCATGCGGTAGGACTGAGCTTCTCGGTGGCCCCGGAGGTGCGGCCATTGCCGCGCAGCTTGGACAATATTTTCACCGAGTACGTCAGCGACTTGGGCTACCCAGTGCCCGCCAACGGTGATCTGACGCCGTGGACGCAGCGTGGGGTGATGCTGCTCAACCGGGTGTTGACTGTGCAGGCAGGAAACTCAGCGTCACATCGCGGCAAAGGTTGGGAAGCCGTGACCGAGTGCGCGATTCGTGCTTTGGTGCAACGCCAAAAGCCGATGGTGGCCATCCTTTGGGGACGAGACGCATCGACATTGCAGCCTATGTTGGCCCAAGGCGGCTGCGTCACGATTGAATCGGCGCACCCGTCGCCATTGTCAGCATCACGCGGGTTTTTCGGCTCACGTCCGTTTAGCCGAGCCAACCAATCTCTGATCGCGCTGGGCGCTGATCCGATCGATTGGCGGCTGCCATCAATCCTGGACTGACCGGCAGCTTCAGCCGCGACTTACCTTGCCGGCCTTGATGCATGATGCGCACGCGTTGAGACGGTGCTTGTTACCGCCCGGCCTAGTAGCCGCGCGCACGCTCTGGATGTTGGGGTTCCAGCGGCGGTTGGTCCGTCGGTGGGAGTGCGACACCGACTTACCGAAGCCGGGGCCTTTCCCGCAGATATCGCACACGGCGGCCATGTCTGAAGCTCCTCGATTGTGTTTCGCGACCCAACGAATGCGGGCCTCGCGCGGACCCTACAACTCGATAAGGATAGCGGCCGCCTGGGAGAAGCACCAAAATGGCTGCGTGCCTGACTAAGTTTGAGCGCGAAGCTGCACCAGGGTGGGCGGCAGGAGAGGGGTTCCTCGAGCGTGCGACCAGACGCACACTCGGCCTCGAACGTGCGACTAGACGCACACTCGTGGCGCATGCTTGCGCTCCTTATGCAGAACCTATGCAGGGGGAGACGCTGTCACTGGCGATGGCTAGGCTGGCGCGCACCAGCGGTGTGGGGAGGTGAGGTTGACCGGATCGCATCGTGCACTGGACGCATTGGCCTTGCGGGACTGGGCACATAGCTCTGTCGATGATTTGATTACACACCTCGACGAGATCAACCGGCTCAACGTTTTTCCCATTGCCGACTCAGACACCGGCACCAACATGGTGTTCACCATGCGTTCGGCGTTGGCGGAACTCGATTCTGCCGCTGGCGCCGGGCCTGACCAGACAGATGTCGCGGGAATCGCTGCGGCGCTAGCGGCTGGTGCGCTGCATGGCGCGCGGGGGAACTCTGGGGTGATTCTGTCCCAAATTCTGCGCGGTATCGCCGACATCACCGCGGCCGCAGCCCAGGACTGTGGTGGTGGATTGCGCCAGATTGACCAGGTCATGTTCGGGGCGGCGCTGCGGCGTGCTGTTGATTTGGTCATCGCTTCGATGGGGGGCCACGAGGTTCCGGGGACCATCGTCTCGGTGTTGCGGGCTGCCGCCGGTGCTGTCGAACGCTGTATCAGTGCCGGTGGTGAGCTAGACCAAGCGATCACCGCCGCCGATGACGCTGCCGCTAGGGCGTTGGAGAAAACTCCTGAGCAACTTGAGGTGCTTGGTGATGCGGGCGTGGTTGATGCTGGTGGTCGGGGTTTGCTGGTTTTGCTTGACGCCCTGCGCGCAACGATCACCGGGCTGGTCCCGGCTCGGCCGGTGTACCAACTGCCCCCGCAGCCAGCGGTGCTGCCCGACGCCGGGCACACCCCGGCGCCGCAGTTCGAAGTGATGTATGTCCTTGAAGGCTGCGATCACGCTGGCGCTGCGGTACTGCGTGATCAGCTTGAACAGTGCGGTGAATCGGTAGTGATCGCGGCATCGTCTGCTGACTCAGCCACTGGGCCGGCCGGATACTCGGTGCACGTGCACACCGATGATGCGGGCGCTGCGGTGGAAGCCGGATTTGCGGTGGGGCGACCGAGCCGGATCCAGATTTCGGTGCTGGCCGGCGGGGGGCGAGTGGCTCCCGGCGGCTGGACCCGGGACCGGGCAGTGTTAGCCGTGGTCGATGGGGATGAGGCCGCTGAACTGTTTGCCGGTGAAGGTGCCTGTGTGCTCAGACCTGATCCGCACGCCACCGATCAGGTCACCGCACTCAGTGCCCACCAGTTGCTACGCGGCATTGTCGATACCGGCGCTGCACACGTGATGGTGCTGCCCAACGGTTACCTCGCCGCCGAGGAGCTGGTAGCTGGGTGTGCCGCAGCAATTGGCTGGGGGATCGAGGTGGTTCCGCTGCCAGCGGGGTCGATGGTGCAAGGTTTAGCTGCCCTCGCCGTGCACGAGCCGGGCCGGCAAGCCGTCGATGATGGTTACCTGATGGCTCGTGCGGCTGGGGCAACCCGGTGTGGATCGGTACGTGTGGCGACAGAGAAAGCATTGACCTGGGCAGGTGCCTGCGAGCCGGGTGATGGTTTGGCTATCACCGGTGACGAGGTGCTGATCGTGGCAGCTGACATCACCCAGGCGGCGATCGGCCTGCTGGACTTGCTGGTGGCCGTGGGCGGTGAACTGGTAACCGTGCTGGTTGGTGCCGAAATAACCGATGCGGTGGTCGGGGCTGACCGCGATGTAGCAGGCGTACTGCAGCGGCATATGCACGACAAGCATCCGGGGATCGAGCTGGTGATATATCGCACTGGGCATCGGGGCGACGCTCTGCTGCTTGGGGTCGAATAGCCTCCAACGATCATGGTGACACTGAGCGATTCGTTGCAGAACATCGTGGGCGCCAAGGCCGCTGTCCCGCTCCAGGAGGTGTTCGGCATTCGTACTGTCGATGATTTGCTGCGGCACTACCCGCGCAGCTATACCGAAGGTGCGGCGCTGCGCGGTGCTGATGATGAGCCGCCGGAGAAAGGCCAACACATCACGGTTGTCGACACCATTACCCAGGTAGTCGAGCGGCCGATGAAGAAACGGCCGCACGAGAAATTCTTGCTTGTCACCGTGGGCTCGGGACGCGGCAAGGTGACCGCTACCTTCTTTAACCCGCGCTACCTCAAGAAAGGTCTCACCCAAGGCACTCGGGTGATGCTCTCCGGCGAGGTCAGCTTTTATCGCGACGTTGTGCAGCTGACCCACCCGGCTTTTCTTATCCTGGACACCGCGGACGGAAAAACCCGTGGCACCAGTTCGCTGCGCAGCATCGCGGACGCCTCACAGGCGGTGAACGGCGAGGTGTTGTTCTCGGAGTTTCAACGTCGCTGTTACCCGATCTATCCGGCCAGCACCACTGTGCAAAGTTGGGACATTTTTGCCTGCGTGCGTCAGGTGCTTGAGGTGCTTGATCCGGTGCCAGACCCGTTGCCGGCGGCGTTGCGTGCCCAGCGCGGCCTGATCACCGAGGACGAGGCGCTACGGGCCATCCACCTTGCCGAGGACGAATCGCAACGGCGGCACGCCCGTGAGCGACTGACCTTCGATGAAGCTGTCGGCTTGCAGTGGGCGCTGGTGCACCGCCGGCACGGTGAGCGCGCCGAATCAGGTCTTCCAGCACCACTGCCGCGACCCGATGGGCTGGTAGCTGGGTTACTGCGTCGACTACCGTTCGAGCTGACCTCAGGACAGCGTGACGTGCTTGACGTGCTGTCGGCGGAGCTCGCCGCGACCCGGCCGATGAACCGGCTACTGCAGGGTGAGGTGGGGTCGGGAAAGACCATTGTGGCGGTGCTGGCGATGCTGCAGATGGTGGATGCGGGCTATCAATGTGCGCTGTTGGCGCCGACGGAAGTCCTTGCCGGACAACATTTTGAGTCGATCAGCGCGGTCCTTGGCCCGTTAGGGCTGGGCGGCCAACTCGGCGGGGTTGACGACGCGACCCAGGTGATGGTGCTTACTGGCTCGATGACGGCGGCGCAGAAGAAACATGTTCGCGCGGAGATCATCAGTGGCCGGGCGGGCATCATCATCGGCACTCACGCATTGCTGCACGACGCTGTGGAGTTTCACCGACTTGGCTTGGTGGTCATCGATGAGCAGCACCGCTTTGGTGTCGAGCAACGAGATCGATTGCGCGCCAAAGCTCCTGCTGGTCGAACACCGCATCTGCTGGTGATGACCGCGACGCCAATACCCCGCACGGTCGCGTTGACTGTCTACGGTGACTTGGAAACCTCCACGCTGCGTGAACTTCCCCGCGGGCGGCAACCCATCACCACCAACACCATCTTCGTCAAGGAAAAGCCGGGGTGGCTGCATCGAGCGTGGCAGCGCATCATCGAAGAGGTTGCCCAGGGCCGCCAGGCCTATGTGGTGGCGCCTCGGATCGATGATGCTGAGTCGGGGGCCGACGACGGTGCTCGACCATCGGCGACCGCCGAATATCTTTTTGCCCGGTTAAGCACCCACGAGCTGGCCGGCCTGCGGTTGGGTCTGATGCACGGTCGGCTGTCCGGGGACCAAAAAGACGCCGTGATGAGTGCTTTCCGGGCCGGTGACCTTGATGTGTTGGTGTCTACCACCGTTATTGAGGTGGGTGTCGATGTGCCCAACGCCACCATCATGGTGGTGATGGATGCCGACCGCTTCGGTGTCAGCCAGTTGCATCAGCTGCGTGGCCGCATCGGGCGTGGCGCGCATCCGAGCCTGTGTCTTCTGGCCAGCTGGGTCGCGCCAACATCGCCGGCCGCTCGGCGGCTGCGGGCCGTTGCGGAGACGGTGGACGGGTTTGCCTTAGCGGATCTCGATCTTGCCGAACGCAAAGAAGGAGATGTCTTGGGGCGCAATCAATCTGGTCGTTCTCTTAGTTTGCGATTATTGTCGTTGGCTGATCATCGTGAAGTGATCGAGGCCGCCCGCGACTTCTGCGCGCAGGCATATCGCGACGATCCGAATCGGCACGGGCTAGCGCAGTTGGCGGCCCGATTCACCGCCACCGATCGCGTCGAATTCTTGGACAAAGCATGAGCCGCAAAGCGATGTTGTGGTTGTTCATTGCGGCAGCGGTCTGCGTGTTGGTGGCCTGTCAGGTGGTGGCATCTTCGGCGCGTCAGCACCGCGATGCAGTCGCCGCTCAAGCTGGTGTGCCGACCGTTGCGCCCGGCACTGACGTACTTGCCGGAGTTGCATTGGTGCCGAACAGGATTCATCGCTACGACTACCGACGGTCGGCTTTTGGTGATGCCTGGACCGACGACAACGATGCCTCGTTAGGGCACAACGGGTGCGATACCCGTGACGACATCCTCAACCGCGATCTTGTCGATAAAACCTCTGTGTCGATCAAGCGGTGTCCTGATGCGGTAGCTACTGGAACCCTGCATGACCCCTACACCAACGCCACCATTGCTTTTCAGCGTGGCGCCAAGATCGGCGCAGCAGTGCAGATTGACCACATTGTTCCGCTGGCTTACGCCTGGGATATGGGGGCTTCCGGTTGGGCGTCTTCACAACGGCTACGTTTCGCCAACGATCCGGCTAACTTGTTGGCTGTGGCCGGCAAAGCAAACGGCGATAAAGGAGACTCACCGCCCGCCGCCTGGATGCCGCCCAACAAGGGGTTCTGGTGTCAGTACGCGATGCAGTTCATCGCCGTGCTGCGCGGTTACGCACTGCCGGTTGACCGACCTTCGGCGGAGATGTTGCGCAAGGCCACCGGCACCTGCCCGGCCGGCTAGCCCCGCCGGCCCCAGGTGGTTAGGTGCCGGAGTAGGTCATGGGATCTTCACGCACCCGGGTGCCATCGTTGAGGCCGTTGATCGCGTCCATGTGTTCAGCGGTTAACTCAAAATCAAAGACGTCGAAATTACTGGCGATACGCTCGGGTTTGCCGGAGCGGAAGATGACGGAGTTACCTAGTTGCAGATTCCACCGAATCAGCACCTGCGCCGCCGTCCGGCTGTACTCACTGGCAAGAGCTGTCACCGTCGGGTTATCCAGCAATCTGGCCAGCGCCAGTGGACTGTAGGCCTGGGTCACCACGTCGTGCTCGGCATTGGCCTTGCGTAGCTCGGCCTGGTTGAGCAGAGGGTGCAGCTCAACCTGGTTGACCGCGGGTGCGCAGAAAGTAAGGTCGATGATGATCGACAACTGCTCTGCGGTGAAATTGGACACTCCGATTGAGTGGGTAGATCCATCGCCACGGGACTGGATGATGCCCCCGAAAGCGTCCACGTATTTACCTATCGCCGGGGCAGGCCAGTGCACAAGGTAGAGGTCGACGTAGTCCATCCCGAGCCGGTCCAAGCTGGCCCGGCAAGCGTCTTGGGCTTTGCTGAACCCCTGGTCAGGGGTGGCTAGTTTGGTGGTGATGAACAATTCCGCGCGCGGGATGCCCGACGCCGCGATGGCCCGGCCTACCGCCGCTTCGTTGCCATAGGCCGCGGCGGTATCGATGAGCCGGCAACCAACTTCCAGCGCTGCCGACACGGCACGTTCGGTCTCGGACTCGGACAACTCCGAAACGCCCAGACCCAACACCGGCATCGTGTTCTCGTCATTGAGCGCTATCGATGGGACGGATAGGCCTGATTCAGCTGTCACGGTCATACACCTGCCTGTTCAGCGACGTGGGGATCACGATATTACCGAGCTGCGTAGCTCGGCTGGTCACCACGTACAGTTGGTCGCGCGGCATGCTGGGATCGGCTCATGCGTGGCCGGTCTGGCGTGGATTGTTCGACGCTAGGAATCGCATCACCGTCGTTCAGCGTGACCCAGGGAGCAGTCATGATGATCAAACCTTTGCTAGGCGGGCGAAATCTTGATCAGGCAACGTTCCGCATCTCGCTCCGTTTCCTGGGTCTGCTGCGGAGAACGGCCACTAGTGGCGGCATGAAGGTTTTGCCGTGGATTCCCGCTGGCGTCAAGCGGGCCTTAGCTGGTGGGCGAGCCGTCACCATCGATGGCAACACGCTGGATGCCACGCTCCAGTTGGCGTTGTCGGGGCTGCGCGCGTTGGGTTCGGACGGTCTGGTTATCGGCGACGACGTGACAACGTCACGAGCCCAGATGCGCGACATGTGTTTGGCGTTTCCCGGGCCACAGATTCACGTTGAGGTTGAGGACGTGTCGATACCCGGACCGGACGGCCAACTGCTGGCTCGGCATTACCGGCCGGCCGGCGCAGCGCCGGCGCCCTTGCTGGTTTTTTACCACGGGGGTGGCTGGACCCTTGGCGACGTGGACACTCACGACGCGTTGTGCCGGTTGACCTGTCGTGACGCGGGCATTCATGTGCTGTCGATCGACTACCGGTTAGCCCCCGAGCATCCCGCGCCGGCGGGGCTTGACGATGCCTACGCGGCCTATCTGTGGGCAAATGAGCATGCTGGTGCGCTTGGCGCGCTGCCTGGCCACGTGGCGGTCGGTGGCGATAGCGCCGGCGGAAACCTTGCTGCCGTGGTGTCGCAGCTGGCCCGTGACGCCGGCCAACCCATGCCGATGTTGCAGTGGCTGCTCTATCCGAGGACGGATTTCACCGCACATACCCGGTCGATGAGCCTGTTCGCCGAGGGTTTTTTGTTGACCAAACGAGATATCGACTGGTTCCACGACCAATACCTGCACGGCTCGGATATTGACCCAGCGGATCCGCGGGTTTCGCCGTTACTGGCGGACACGCTGGCTGGGCTACCGCCAGCGCTGATCGCGGTCGCGGGTTTTGATCCCCTGCGTGATGAAGGTGAGCACTATGCAGCGGCGCTCCGGGCGGCCGGGACGGCCGTGGATCTGCGCCGCATGGGATCGCTGACACATGGCTTTGCCAGCTTGTTTGCCCTCGGTGGTGCTAGCGAGGCGGCTACCCGCGAACTGGTTTCGGCTTTACGTGCGCACCTGAGCCGGGTCTGATCGGCGCAATGTCGCGCTCAGCTGACGGTTAGTATCGTTGCCGGAGCCGTGCGATGAGTGAGCCGGCACATTAAGCATCGAAGGAATTGGCGAACCTGTGGCCGATAAACCAAAACGGCAGAAGCGTTATGACCTGGGGGCCGCTGAGCGTAGGCGCAATCTGGCCATCCAGATTGGTGGCACCGCAGTGGTGGTGGTTTTCGCCGTCGCCCTCGTCTTATACATCGTGACGTCGCATAACAAGAAAGGCTCTGGTGAAGGCCAGGCCGTGCGGGTGGCGGGGAGCACCGTGATCACCAAGCCGGGGACCACCGAGCCGAAGGTGACGGTCTCGTTCTATGAAGACTTTCTCTGTCCGGCATGTGGCAACTTCGAGCGGAGTTTCGGGCCGACGGTATCCAAACTGATCGACCTGGGCGCTATTGCGGCCGACTACTCCATGGTGGCCATTCTGGATAGCTCGCGAAATAAGGATTACCCGTCGCGGGCCGGTGCCGCAGCCTACTGCGTTGCCGATGAGTCCCTTGACGCGTTTCGCCGATTCCACACCGCATTGTTCAGCAAAGACATCCAGCCCGCCGAGACGGACTCGATCTTCCCCGACAACGATCGGCTACTCGAACTAGCTCGAGAAGCTGGTGCCGCAGGCAAAGTGCGCGGTTGCATCAATGGCGAGCAGTACGTCGCCAAGGTCAAAGGGATGGCCGCCGCCGCCCGGGTCAATGCCACTCCCACAATCAAGATCAACGGACAAGATTATGACCCGTCCACGCCAGACGCGTTCGTTGCCAAAATCAAAGAAATTGTGGGCGATGTACCGGGCATCGGCTCGGCTGTGACGCCCGCGGCGTCATGAATACCGCGACACCGTTATCTCCAGGGCGGATCGCCGGGCCCAGTGCGTGGTGGATAGTGATTGCCGGCGTGGTGGGTTTGCTGGCTTCGTTGACGTTGACTGCGGAGAAGGTGAAGTACCTCAGCGACAAGTCTTACGTACCCTCGTGCAACGTTAATCCGATATTGTCCTGCGGCTCGGTGATGACCACACCGCAAGCTTCGCTGTTTGGCTTACCGAACTCGCTGCTCGGGATCGTTGCGTTCACCGTGGTGGTGGTCAGCGGAGTGCTTGCGGTAGCGAAAGTTGTTTTGCCGCAATGGTATTGGGTGAGTTTTACGGCCGGTTTGCTGGTTGGTGTGGTGTTTGTGCACTGGCTCATTGTGCAGAGTTTGTACCTGATTGGCGCATTGTGCCCGTACTGCATGGTGGTCTGGGTAGTGACTGTTTCGTTGTTTGTGGTGGTGGCGTCGATTGCGCTGCGGCCGATGCTGCAGAACCGGGAAAGCGGAGTGTGGGCTGGCGTGGGAACGCTCTACCGCTGGCGGTGGTCGATAACTACGCTGTGGTTCACAGCGATGTTCTTGCTGATCGTGGCGCGGTTCTGGTCCTACTGGTCCACTCTGTTCTAGGGTGTTGAGCTGACCCGCATCATCGCCGGTGTTGCTGGCGGCCGCCGCATCATCGTCCCGCCACGCGGAACCAGACCAACCACCGATCGGGTGCGCGAGTCACTGTTTAACATCGTCACCGCACGGTTGCCGGTAACCGGAATGTCGGTGCTAGATCTCTATGCAGGTTCGGGTGCACTCGGGCTAGAAGCCCTGTCGCGAGGGGCGTCGTCAGCGCTTTTTGTGGAGTCGGATCGGCGCAGTGCTGCTGTCATTACCCGCAATATTGCGGCTCTCGGGTTGCGAGGGGCCACGGTCCGCCAAGGCAGCGTGAGCGCCGTCCTGGCCGCGGGGACCAATTCCCCGGTGGGCCTTGTCTTCGCCGATCCACCGTACGCAACGAGTGCTGTTGAGCTAGAAGCCGTATTGGCCGCGCTTACTGTGCACGGCTGGGTTGTGCAGGAAACGGTGGTGGTCATTGAGCGCGCGGCCCGCGGTGCACCACTAGCTTGGCCGGCGGGCTGGCAGATGTGGCAGCCGCGTAGCTATGGTGATACCCGTCTAGAGTTCGCCGAACGCACGGCTGACTGACAGGCTGGATGCTTGGCCGGCCCTGCTAGCGTCATGACTCATGAGCGGCGCGGTATGCCCTGGGTCATTTGACCCGGTAACTTTGGGCCACATCGATATTTTCGAACGTGCCGCTGCTCAGTTCGACGAGGTCGTGGTGGCGATTTTGATCAATCCGACTAAAGCCGCAATGTTTAGCCTCGATGAGCGGATCGCGATGATCAACGAGTCGACGACACACCTGCCGAATCTGCGGGTTGAGGCCGGTGCCGGCCTGGTCGTTGATTTCGTCAAGGCCCGGGGGATGACCGCGATAGTCAAGGGGTTGCGCACCGGTACCGATTTCGAGTACGAGCTGCAGATGGCGCAGATGAATAGGCATGTGGCTGGCATCGACACCTTTTTCGTTGCGACCACCCCAGGGTATTCGTTCGTGTCGTCATCGCTGGCTAAAGAGGTGGCGATGCTCGGTGGCGATGTGTCGCAGCTCCTGCCGGAGCCGGTGAACCGCCGGTTGGCCGAAAAACTGCGCGCCGCGCGTCGCTGATCGCCGGCCCGCCTCTGGTTTAGAACACGATGGTCTGGTTGTCGTGCACGATAACGCGGTCTTCGCAGTGCCAGTGCACCGCACGCGAAAGCACAGCGCGTTCCACATCGGCGCCGACCCGCACGAGATCGTCCACGGTGTGCGTGTGGTCGACCCGGACAACGTCTTGTTCGATGATCGGCCCCTCGTCGAGGGCTTCGGTGACATAGTGGGCTGTGGCGCCTACCAATTTGACGCCGCGTTCACGCGCCCGCTTATAGGGAGCCGCGCCGGTGAAAGCCGGGAGGAACGAATGGTGAATGTTAATCAGTGGGCAACCGACCGCGGCAAGAAACTCCGGACTCAGTATCTGCATATAGCGCGCCAGAATCACTAAATCAACGTTGTTGCTGAGCAATTGGAGTTGGCGCTGTTCGGCTTCGGCGCGGGTGTCACGGGTAGCGGGGATGTGGACGAACGGTACGCCAAAAGGGCGTACGTGCTCGGCCAGGTGTGGATGATTGGCAATCACCATCACTACAGACATCTCAAGTTCGCCACGACGGTTGCGCCACAACAGATCCAGCAGACAATGGTCATCTTTGGATGCCATGATGGCGACCCGCTTGGGTTGAGTGGCTACGGTCAAGCGGTAGTCCATGTCAAATTTGTGGGCTACGGCGTTAGCGAACTCGCGGTCCAATTCGTCGATAGCGGCGGTCAGCCCCGGCATCCGAAAGATAGCTCGCTGCAAGAAAGTTCCGCCCTGAGGTGCGGTGGAGTGCTGGTCTAAAGAGATGATGTTGGTGCCGGCTTGGGTTAAGAAGGTGCTCACGGCCGCGATTAAGCCGGGGCGGTCATGGCAGCGCAGCAGCAGCCGACCAATGTCGTTCTGCCGTAGTCGATCTCCAGGATTTTGCGGGTATTTGTCGTGGTGTGCTGGCGTTGCTGCTGAAGTGTGCACGGTCATAGTCCCCCCAGTGAATAGCTTGGCTCGTGGTGTCGTAGCGGTGTCTAAGGCTAATAGTGCTCTGCCCGCAATGGCGGCCATGGTTGTGGCTGTCGTGTTGTGTCATGTCGGGGCTTCCTGGTCCTGGTCCGCGCCGGCAACCGGAAAGCCATAGACACCATGCCCAAGGAAATATCTGCGAATTGCGGCCGAATCTGCGCTGGGGCTGTTTTACTGGGCACGTGCCAGCACCGCTTTGATCAGTACCAAGATCAAGTCGGTAGCGCGCATAGGTTCCAGTCGGGAAGGCATCTGGAAGGCAGAGGTCCGATGAATTTTTTGGTGTCGCCGCCGGAGATTACTTCGGCACAGATGTTTGCTGGTGCGGGTTCGGGGCCGTTGTTGGCAGCGGCACAGGCGTGGGGTGGGTTAGCCGGTGAGTTGGGGTCGGCGGCGGAGTCGTTTTCGTCATTGACGGCGGGGTTGGCTCAAGAGGCGTGGCAAGGTACGGCAGCTACCGCGATGGTGCAAGCGGCCGCACCGTATGCGGGGTGGTTG
>JAIENC010000063.1 GCA_019751635.1 Mycobacteriaceae bacterium | reverse complement strand
TGTGTTACGGCCATGATCTCCATCAACTCTCCTTCCCTCAGGGCCCTCTTAGGCCCCCTTAGGCCGATGCCGTCGTCTGGGGTTGTGTCGGCACGACTGGCGGCAGATCCGCCCCTGGCGTAGTCGATGATGGTGAAGCCGCTGGGGCCGGTCCTGGCTCTGTTGGTGCCGCCGACGGGGGTGCCCAGGGGCGGATCGACTCCGCCAGAATTTTGGCTGCGGTCTTGTCCACCGGGGCATTCGCCGTGCCTAGCCAGACGACAAACCAACGCTGGGGAGCTGTCGCATTAGGGGTGGTTGCTAACGAGGAGCCAACAACACCTGCCCAGATCTGGCCATTGGGTTTAGCCGGATCACTAAATTTGACCTCGTAAAAGGCTGCGCTCCCGGCCATTCCGTTGGCGTTAAGGGCGATAGTCTCCTGATTAATCCGAGTGCCGGGGTAAGGCATAAAAAACTCACCCATATCCGAGGCTAGCCGGGTCGCTGCTTTGCCATTGTCGGCTTCGGCGCTGGCGTACAGCCTTTGGTCTAGGCGACCTAGCACGATTCGAGTGTCATTGGCGATTGGTGGTGGTTGCCCGGGGGCTGCTTCGCCAGTCACCTTGGACAGCAACGCCGAGCCGTAATCGAGATGAACTGCATCGGACTCCACCCAACCTGGAGGGAGTGCGAAGCTAAATCCGCCGGCCGGATTTGCTACATTGCCAGCATTGGGGTCCGTGGGCGGTGGTGGTGCTGGATTCGGGTCGGCTGGCACCGGGGCTGAATCCGGTGCGGCATTGGGGCTGGCCGGTGGTGCGGTTGGGGAAGCCGGCGCAGACACCGGATCGGCGTATGCCGCCGTTGCGGGCAGCGCGATAGCGACCACGCTAACGCTAGCCAGTGCGGCGATCGTCAGCTTCGCCGAAAACCGGCCTGGTAAGCCTCGGCGACGTCTCAAGTTGGAGTCCACCTGATCCATGGCGACGAACCTACCGTGTTAGCACCGTGAAGCAAGGATGGCGTGCTGAGCGCAGCGGATAATCATGATGCCTGTCACAAAGTTACGGCATTGCTGTCAACACCGGGTCGGATAATTTCCACCGCTAGCTACTGTCCAGTAACATCTACCGGGGATTGATGCTGACCCCAGGTTGAGATTCTCCACATCGACCCGGTGGTACTCCACCTGTTGAACACGAGGAGGTCGTTGCCGTGCAGGTATTGGTCACAGGGGGCGATACCGAGCTGGGGCGCGTAGTGGCCGGGCAGTTCCGCGATGCGGACCACAAGGTGACTCTCGTCGGGGCGGGTCAAGCAGACCTCGAAGTCGCTGCCAAAGAACTTGACGTTGATGCGATTGTTTGCGATAGCACGAACCCGGCCAGCGTTGCTGGAGTGGTTGGGCTCTTCCCGCATCACTTAGACACCATTGTTAACGTGCCGGCCCTGCGGCAGCATAGCGGTGACCCACGCACCTACAGTCTGGCTGATACCGCCACCATGTGGCGTGCTGCGCTAGACGCCACCGTGCTTTCGGCAGTGCTCACCGTGCAGGCCGTGGGCGATCACCTTCGTTCCGGCGGCTCCATTGTCACCGTGGTACCCGACAATCCGCCCGCAGGCAGCGCTGACGCCGCGGTCAAGGCAGCCCTGACGAGTTGGATCGCCGAGCAGGCGGTCGTTTTCGGTACGCGCGGGATAACCGTGAACGCGGTCGGGTGTGGACGAAGTGCCCAAGCGGGTTACCCAGGGCTTTCCCGAATCCAGCCATCCGCAGCCGAGGAAATTGCCCGAATGACACTGTTCCTTACTACCCCTGCAGCTCGCCACATCACGGGCGAACTGCTGCACGTCAGCCAGGGGACGTTAGCTCATTTCGGTTGAGCAGACGATGGTTGACGGCGTGCTGATTACCACGGACGCTTATACTCCCGGTGTCATCGCGATGGCCGGCGAGGCGTTGCGCCCACTCGTCAGGAGCATTTCACACCCATGAGCGCAGAACCCGAGGCCGCAGCCGCACCGAATCGTCGGCACCGAGTGGTCATTATCGGATCCGGATTCGGTGGACTCAATGCCGCGAAAAAACTGAAGCGGGCTGACGTCGACATCAAACTGATCGCCCGCACCACTCACCACCTCTTCCAACCTTTGCTCTATCAGGTTGCTACCGGCATCATCTCCGAGGGTGAGATCGCCCCGCCCACTCGGGTCATTCTGCGTCATCAGCGCAATGCCCAGGTGTTGCTGGGCGACGTCACCCATATCGATCTCGCCGGCCAATTCGTGGAGTCGGAGTTGCTCGGCCACACCTACCAGACTCCCTATGACACCCTGATCGTTGCTGCGGGTGCAGGCCAGTCCTATTTCGGTAATGACCATTTCGCCGAGTTCGCGCCCGGCATGAAATCTGTTGACGACGCTCTAGAGCTACGGGGACGGATCCTTAGCGCCTTCGAGCAAGCGGAACGTTCCAGCGACCCGGAACGGCGAGCCAAGTTGTTGACGTTCACCGTTATCGGTGCCGGTCCCACCGGTGTTGAAATGGCTGGGCAGATCGCCGAACTTGCCGAGCACACCTTAAAAGGCGCTTTTCGGCACATCGACTCCACCAAAGCGCGGGTAATCCTGCTCGACGCCGCCCCAGCAGTACTGCCTCCCTTCGGTGACAAGCTCGGCAAGCGGGCGGCGGCGCGATTGCAAAAAATGGGTGTGGAGATTGAGCTTGGCGCGATGGTCACCGAAGTGGATCGCAATGGCATCACTGTCAAGGATGCTGATGGCACTCTTCGACGCATCGAATCGGCGTGCAAAGTCTGGTCCGCGGGGGTGTCAGCGAGTGCACTGGGCCGTGATCTTGCTGATCAATCGGCGACCGAACTGGATCGTGCCGGGCGCGTCAAGGTTAGGCCCGACCTGTCCATTCCTGGACACCCGAATGTGTTCGTCATCGGTGATATGGCGGCTGTCGAGGGGGTTCCCGGGGTGGCGCAGGGAGCTATCCAAGGTGCTAAGTATGTGGCCAGCACCATCAAGGCTGAACTCGGCGGTGCTGACAGTAGCGCACGTGCGCCGTTCCAGTACTTCGATAAAGGTTCGATGGCTACGGTGTCGCGGTTTTCTGCTGTGGCCAAGATCGGTCCACTGGAGTTCAGCGGCTTCATCGCTTGGTTGATGTGGCTGGTCCTGCACCTGGCCTATTTGATTGGGTTCCGATCGAAGATCACCACAATGCTGTCATGGACGGTGACTTTTCTGAGTACTCGACGCGGCCAGTTAACCATCACCGAACAGCAGGCCTTCGCTCGAACTCGGCTCGAGCAGCTGGCGGTTGCGGCGGCTGAGGCACACCGTCCGACTGGCCGACCGGCCAGCCTAGCCGGCTAACCGCTCCCCCTGCCAGGTGCTGAGCGTGCCGCCAGCGGCTAAGCTCATCACCGTCGCTCCTTCATCAAAGGAATCCGCGAAAACGCTTGCCGGGTAATGCAATTCAGTAATGATGGCCCGTGGTGCAGCGATCTCGTCGTCGGCTAGAGACCCCGCGCCCAGCTCCATGCGATGGCGTAGCACTGGCCGGCCCTGCCGATCGGCTCGCAGTGATCCCGACCAGAACCCTGCACGTTCACCACTGCGGCCGATTTGCACTCGCTCACGGAAACGAAGTTGCCCCTCATCGCACAGGCGCACGACCGCACTAGACATATGTCGGGCGGTGGCAGCGACAACGGTTGGCTGCAGATCCACGTCGAGGATGCCACTGACGTCTAGCTCCCAGCAGGCTTGTGACGTGGTGGTGTGCGGTCCGGGCAGCACCAGCGCGGCGGCCGCGCTGCGCACGTTAAGCCGAGCGCCCGGCTCCACGATGAGCCGGATGTTGATGGTGTCGCCGCCCAAGGGCGTGGCGGCCGCGGAAACCAGGTGCACAGTATCTGGTGCGGTGCACCTAGCCTGAATGGCTCCGCAACATTGGATGCGCGGCCACCGATGCGGCGTGGCGACCAAAAGCACCTCGGAGTGCATCAGTCACGCAGTCGGGCCCGCACCCACGCCAGCACCTCGCTGGCGGCCGGGTCTTGGGTGAGGGATTGCAAGACCGTCGGGCGACCATCACGCACGGCGGCGGCATCGCGGGCCATCACCGTCAGATCAGCGCCTACTAACGGAGCTAAGTCAGTCTTGTTGACCACCAGCAAATCCGAATGCGTGACCCCAGGTCCGCCCTTGCGGGGCACCTTGTCGCCACCGGCCACGTCGACAACGAAAAGCTGCAGATCCACCAAACCTGAAGAGAAGGTAGCGGTCAGGTTATCGCCCCCGGATTCGACGATGATCAGGTCGAGAGCGTCGTGGGCGGCAATCAAGTCGTCGATGGCGTCCAAGTTGGCGGTGATGTCATCGCGGATGGCGGTATGGGGGCAACCGCCGGTCTGCACAGCAGCAATTCGGTCATCCGGAAGTACCGCATGCTTGCGCAGAAAATCGGCGTCTTCGGTGGTGTAGATGTCGTTGGTCAACACCGCCAACGACAATTCGTCACGCAATTCTCGACATAGCGCCGCGACCAGCGCGGTCTTGCCGGAGCCTACGGGCCCCCCGATGCCGATCCGCAAGGGTTCGCCCGGGGTTCTGATTCGTTTAGGTCGATCAGGAGCGTGAGTGTGCGGATGCGGGTGTGCATGCGGTGCCATGGGTGCCTTTCGCGACTTTACGAGACAAACAGTGGACGCTCGCGCTCACTGTGCTGTTGGGCCAGCATGTCGAGCAATGGGTCGGATAGCTCGGCCAAGCCGGCCATCGCCTCGGCAGCGCAATGCTCACAGAGCTCGGCGAGCTGGAATGTTAAAGCTGCCACGTCCGCCGGATCCAGTGCGAGCAACCGCTGCGCGGCAGTGGCCGAACTGGTCATCGTAGTGTAGATGACGGCCAGGGCGCTCTGTTGGGGGGTAATGCCAGCCACTGCGCCGACTCGTCCGGCAACCACAGCCAGATGAGGGCGGTCCTCCATGTCGGCCCAGCAGGCGTCTGGCCAGACTCGGCGGGCCAACCGAAGCAAACCTCGGCCCTGGCTACGCGAGGCCTGTCGAGCCGCCGGAGCCGGGGTGCGCGCATCAGCTTCCTGGTTAGCTTCGGCGGGACTGAGCTCGCCGCAGTGCACCGCGGCAGCGATGGATGCTGTTACCAACCCATGAGTCCGGATCCTCCGCCGCAAGAAAGCGGACAGGGTCGCGACGTTGCTCACCAGACCGCTGGTGATGGCCTCTTCAATGCCACCGGAATGCACATGGGAGCCAGTGGGTAATCGGGAGTCTGCCAGCGCAATTAAGGTGCACAGTGCGGTCATTGAGGTGGCGCCAGGAGGTCGTCAGAAGAAGAAATAGCGTTGTGCCATCGGAAGTTTTGCCGGCGGTCGTTGCTCCCACACGTCACCGTTGATCCGCACAGTAAAGGTGTCAGGATCGACTTCGATGGTTGGTAAGGCATCATTGAGCGGCATCTGTGCTTTGCCGATGGCCCGGACATCAGCTACCGGGATCAGCCGCCGGCTAACCGCGAGTCGGTCCGCAAGGCGATCGTCGATCGCCTGCTGCGATACGAAATGCACTGCAGTAGCCGGCGCAACGGATGGCGAGGCACCAAACATGGGTCGAGGCAGCACCGGTTGCGGAGTCGGGATGGACGCGTTGGCATCTCCCATCGCCGCCCACGCGATCATGCCGCCTTTGAGTACCGCGTGCGGACGGACACCGAAGAATGCTGGCTCCCACAACACCAGGTCAGCCAGCTTGCCGACTTCGACCGATCCCACCTCGCGATCCAGGCCGTGAGCAATCGCCGGGCAGATCGTGTATTTGGCAATATAGCGGCGTACCCGGGTATTGTCGGCGGCCCCATCACCGGCCAACGTGCCACGGCGGCCTTTCATCACATGTGCCGTCTGCCAGGTGCGCAGCACCACCTCACCGACGCGACCCATGGCCTGCGCGTCGCTGCCGATCATGGAGATCGCACCTAAATCGTGCAGCAGATCCTCGGCGGCGATGGTTGAGGGGCGAATTCTGCTTTCCGCGAATGCCAGATCCTCCGGGACGGCGGGATTGAGGTGATGGCAGACCATCAGCATGTCTAAATGCTCGTCGAGCGTGTTCACTGTGTGCGGGCGGGTCGGGTTCGTTGAGCTGGGCAGCACATGGGGGTGTGCGGCTACCCGAATGATGTCGGGTGCATGGCCGCCGCCGGCGCCTTCGGTGTGATAGGCATGAATCGCTCGGCCGGCGATCGCGGCCAGGGTGTCCTCGACGAACCCTATCTCGTTGAGCGTGTCGGAATGCAACGCCACCTGCACCCCGGCCGCATCGGCCACCGTCAGGCAGGCGTCGATGGCCGCCGGGGTGGATCCCCAATCTTCATGCAGTTTAAAACCCGATGCGCCGCCGCGGAGCTGCTCCCACAAGGCCTCGGGGTTAACGGTGTTGCCCTTGCCGAGCAGTGCGATGTTCATCGGCCACGAGTCCAGGGCCTCCAGCATGCGGGCCAGATGCCAGCCGCCCGGGGTCACTGTGGTGGCCTTGCTGCCTTCGGCTGGACCAGTCCCCCCACCAATGATGGTGGTAATCCCAGAACCAAGTGCCTCGGCCAGGATCTGGGGGCAGATCAAATGCACATGGCAGTCGATAGCACCCGCGGTCAGGATCCGGCCATTGCCGCTGATGATTTCGGTGGAAGGCCCGATAACCAGATCGCGGTGCACACCCGACATCGTGTCGGGGTTACCAGCTTTCCCGATCGCAAGAATTCGCCCGTCCCGAATCCCGATGTCGGCCTTGATAATTCCCCAATAATCGATGATGACTGCGCCGGTGATCACCGTGTCTGGGGCGCCTTGGGCGCGAGTTGCGCGGCCCTGCCCCATCGACTCCCGCAGTACTTTGCCGCCACCGAACACGGCCTCTTCGCCAGCCAATACCGGGCCCCCGCTGCGGTCTTCGGTAATTTCCACCAGTAAATCAGTGTCGGCCAGCCTGATCCGATCACCGGTAGTAGGGCCGAACAGTTGGGCATAACCCGCTCTGGACAACTGCGCCATCAGGGGTCCAGCCGTCCCGGTGGCTGCAAGGTCAACCCATGCACCTCACGTTTCCCGCATAACGGAACCAACTGGACGGTCTTAGGCACACCCGGTTCGAAGCGGATAGCGGTGGCCGCCGGAATGTCCAAGCGGTGACCGTGGGCTGCGACCCGATCGAATGACAGCGCCGGGTTCGCTTGCGGAAAGTGGACGTGACTACCAACCTGTACCGGTCGGTCGCCAGTGTTGACCACGTGCAGCTCGATTCGTGCGGCACCTTGATTGATCACAATATGACCGTTTCCGTAAAAGATTTCGCCGGGAATCATGGGATCGGATGATGGACAGTAACTAATTTGGTGCCGTCCGGAAAAGTTGCTTCCACCTGCACATCGTGCAGCATCTCGGGCACTCCCTCCATCACGTCGTCACGGCTGAGCACGTCACAACCACTAACCATCAACTCGGCAACGGTGCAGCCGTCCCGGGCGCCTTCCAAGATGTGATCAGTGATGACCGCAACGGCTTCCGGGTGGTTGAGGAGCAAACCTCGGGCCCGACGGCGACGCGCCAGCTCAGCTGCGTATGACAGCAAGAGACGTTCCTGTTCATGCGGGGTGAGGCGCATGTTCTGCGATCCTGCCACGCCGACCTCGCAGACCAATGAGCGGAGGCATGCGCTTAACCATTGGATGGTTGCGGATCGAGGTTTTGCACCCGAACCTGGCCACGGGCCACCACGCGATCCGCATCGTCGGTGATGATCACCTGCCAGAGTTGTTGGCGTCGCCCACGATGCAGCGGTGTAGCCGAGCCGTACACCGTGCCTGAACTGATCGCACGCAGGAAATCGGTGTTGTTGTTCACGCCGACTACACCGCCGCCGCCTTGGGTAGCCAACCACGTATGAGCGGCAACACTGGCCATGCTCTCGATCATGGCGCAGTACACACCGCCGTGTACCAGTCCCGCCGGCTGTAGCAGCGTGGGCTTAATCTCAAGCTGGGCTCGGGCTCCCTCGGCGCTGAGTTCGGTGTATACCAGCCCTATTTCTTGGTCAAAGGGGGCGTTGAGCGCCAACGGTAAGCCGGTTTTCGGTTGCTGCACGCCCTTGTGTTTACACCGTTGGCGTTCAGCGCGCGTGGCGGCAGCCGAGGTACTTGACGTGGAGACGGAGTACGCTGGCGATATTGCTCAGGAGGCGAATGACCCATGGCCAAGCTGACGCGTCTGGGAGATCTGGAACGCGCCGTGATGGACCATTTGTGGTCGATGCCCGGGCCGCAGACCGTGCGTCAGGTCCACGAAGCGTTAGCCACCCGACGTGACTTGGCCTACACCACGGTGATGACCGTGCTGCAGCGGTTAGCCAAAAAGAACCTCGTTGTCCAACTTCGCGATGACCGAGCGCACCGCTATCAGCCGATGCATGGTCGCGATGAACTCGTTGCCGGGCTCATGGTTGACGCGTTGGATCAAGCCGCCGATATCGGCAGCCGGAAGGCCGCATTGGTGCACTTCGTTGAGCGAGTTGGTGTAGACGAAGTCGATGCGCTTCGGCGGGCCCTGGCCGAGTTGGAAACCCAGCATCATCAGACCCCGCCACGGCAGCCATCAGCTGGCATTTAAGCACCGGATTGAGGGAGACTGGCAGTGTGTCCGCGCTGGCCTTCATCATCCTTGCGGTGTTGCTAGTCGGCCCGATACCGGTTTTAGTAGCACGGGCCAAGTGGCCGTTACGCGCCCCGCGGGCTGCATTGGTGTTATGGCAGGCTGTTGCCGTAGCTGCGGTGCTTTCGACTTTTAGTGCCGGCATAGCGATCGCCAGCAGACTGCTTATGCCCGGGCCGGATGGCCGGCCGACCGCCGACGTCCGAGGCGATGTCGATCGGCTTGGCTGGCCCTTGTGGTTGGCCTATGTCAGCGTCTTTGCGCTCACGGTGCTGGTCGGCATCCGGCTTGTCGTCGCGGTAGTGCGGGTCGCCATCGCTACTCGGCGCCGGCGCGCCCACCACCGCATGGTGGTTGATCTGGTGGGGGTTGGGCACGGCCCGGACTGTGCTGTCCGCCAAGACCGGGACCTTCGTATCTTGGAAGTGCCCCAACCCCTGGCCTACTGTCTGCCCGGTGTGCGCAGCCGCATTGTCGTCAGCCAAGGGGCATTGACCCAACTCAGCGATCCTGAAGTTGCCGCCATCCTCTCGCATGAGCGGGCTCATCTTCGGGCCCGCCATGATCTTGTTCTGGAAGCGTTCACCGCCGCGCATGCCGCTTTTCCGCGATTTGTGCGTAGCGCCAGCGCACTGAGTGCGGTGGCGCTACTGGTTGAGCTGCTGGCCGATGACGCCGCGGTGCGGGCGGCGGGCCGTGCGCCTCTGGCTCGCGCTTTGGTGACTTGCGCATCCGGATCGGCGCCGGCCGGAGCATTGGCCGCCGGGGGCCTCAGCACGCTGCTGCGGGTGCGGCGGCTTGCCGGGGACAGCAACAGTGTGGCGATATCGGCGGCTGCCTATGCGGCCGCGGCCGCGGTGCTGGTGGTCCCTACAGTTGCGCTGGCCGTACCGTGGCTGATCGAGCTGCGCCGGCTGTTGGCTTCCTGAACGCAGTGGGTATGCATGGCGTCTTCGCCCGTGAGCGTGCATAGTTGTACGCCTGACATCGGCGTTTCGTGTGCAAACACGGTCGCGGGGAGGAACAGGAGGCCAACCTATGAATGCCGGGGAATCGGAGAATGCCACCGCCCAGATCGGGGTGACCGGCCTCGCGGTGATGGGTTCCAATCTGGCCCGTAACTTCGCTCGACATGGTTACACCGTCGCGCTGCACAACCGATCCGTCGCTAAGACTGATGCGCTGGTGACGGCGCACGGCGCCGAGGGCAGTTTCGTGCGCTGCGAAACGATTCCCGAACTGCTGGCCGCACTGGAAAAACCACGCCGGGTGCTGATCATGGTCAAAGCCGGCGAACCCACCGATGCTGTCATCACCGAGCTTGCCGACGCGATGGAACCCGGGGACATCATTATCGACGGCGGTAATGCGCTTTATGCCGACACCATTCGCCGAGAAAAAGCGCTGGCCAAACGCGATCTGCATTTCGTTGGAGCCGGCATCTCCGGCGGCGAGGAAGGCGCGCTCTATGGGCCGTCGATCATGCCGGGCGGGTCAGCGGAGTCCTACACATGGCTGGGCCCACTGCTCGAAGAGATCTCCGCGCACATCGACGGCCAGCCGTGTTGCGCGCATATCGGCACCGACGGGTCGGGGCATTTCGTCAAGATGGTGCACAACGGTATTGAGTACTCCGATATGCAGCTCATCGGCGAGGCGTATCAGTTGCTGCGTGATGCCCTGGGGCTTACGGCGCCCCAGATCGCTGAGGTGTTCAGTCAATGGAACAGCGGTGAACTGGATAGCTACCTGGTAGAGATCACCGCGGAAGTGCTACGCCAGGTTGACGCGAAGACCGGTGCCCCGTTGGTCGATGTCATCCTCGACGAAGCCGAGCAGAAAGGTACCGGACGCTGGACCGTTCAGTCCGCTCTGGACTTAGGGGTACCAGTGACCGGGATCGCTGAAGCAGTGTTTGCCCGCGCGTTGTCGGGTTCAGTGCGGCAGCGCCGGGCCGCCGCCGGCCTAGCATCGGGCAAGCTGGCGCAGCCACCCACCGATCGTGACACGTTTATCGAGAACGTCCGACAGGCTCTCTACGCATCAAAAATCGTTGCCTACGCACAGGGGTTCAATCAGATTCAGGCCGGCAGCGCTGCCTATGGTTGGGCGATTAAGCCGGGCACTTTGGCCACCATTTGGCGTGGTGGCTGCATCATCCGGGCGAAATTTCTCAACCGCATCAAAGAGGCTTTCGACGCTGAACCTGAGTTGGCGAGCTTACTTGTTGCACCGTATTTTCGTAGCTCCGTCGAATCGGCGATCGATAGTTGGCGACATGTGGTGGTGACAGCGACGCAATTAGGGATCCCCACGCCTGGTTTTTCCTCGGCGCTGTCCTACTACGACGCATTGCGCACCGACCGGTTGCCGGCCGCACTTACCCAAGCCCAACGCGACTTTTTCGGCGCGCACAGTTACGGCCGAATCGACAAGCCGGGCAAGTTTCATACCCTCTGGAGCGGTAACCGCAGTGAAATCCCCGTGTGAGTAGGGGCGAGAAGGGTTGTATTAGGCGATGAAGTTCCTTGACGGGCATCGGCCCGCCTACGACTTGACCTACGACGATGTTTTCATCATGCCGAGTCGTTCCGAAGTGACGTCTCGATTCGACGTCGACCTGTCCACCAGCGACGGTTCCGGCACCACCATCCCGGTGGTGGTCGCCAATATGACCGCGGTGGCCGGCCGGCGGATGGCTGAGACAGTGGCTCGACGTGGCGGCATGGTGATTTTGCCGCAAGACCTTCCGATGGCGGCGGTGCAACACACGGTCGCTTTTGTGAAGAGCCGCGACTTGGTCGCCGATACGCCAGTGACATTGACGCCCGATGATTCGGTGTCGGATGCGTCGGCGCTGATCCACAAGCGGGCCCATGGTGTTGCCGTGGTAGTCGATGAAGGCCGCCCGATCGGCATCGTCAACGAGTCATCATGTCTGGGCGTGGATCGATTCACCCGGGTACGTGACGTCGCCAGCACCGACTTCGTCACCGCCTTGGTAGGTACCGACCCGCGCACGGTTTTCGACCTGCTGGAGCACACGCCCTCAGGGGTCGCCGTGCTCACCACGGCCGACGGTATGTTGGCGGGGGTCTTGACGCGCACCGGGGCGATCCGCGCCGGCATCTACACCCCGGCTACCGACGCCGCCGGCCGACTGCGGATCGGCGCGGCGGTCGGCATCAATGGGGACGTGGCCGCCAAAGCCAAAGAAGTGGTTGAAGCCGGAGCTGACGTCCTCGTCATCGATACCGCGCACGGGCATCAGCGCAAAACGCTGGATGCCATCGAGTCGGTCGCCGCACTGGATCTGGGTGTGCCGTTGGCGGCGGGCAACGTGGTCTCCGCAGCGGGCACGCGGGATTTGATCGGCGCCGGAGCAACCATTGTCAAAGTGGGGGTTGGCCCCGGTGCGATGTGCACCACCAGAATGATGACCGGAGTCGGGCGCCCCCAATTCTCTGCTGTTCTGGAATGTTCCTGGGCAGCAAAAGAACTCGGCTGCTACGTGTGGGCCGACGGTGGGATTCGCCATCCGCGTGATGTAGCGCTCGCGCTCGCGGCGGGGGCGTCCAACGTCATGATCGGGTCATGGTTCGCCGGCACCTACGAATCCCCCGGCGATCTGATGCGTGATCGCGACAACCAGACATACAAGGAGAGCTACGGTATGGCGTCCAAGCGCGCGGTGGCCGCTCGCACCGCTGCAGATAGTGGCTATGAGCGGGCCCGCAAGGCGCTCTTCGAAGAGGGTATTTCGACGTCGCGGATGGGGGTTGACCCCAACCGTGGCGGTGTCGAAGACCTGCTTGACCACATCACCTCCGGGGTGCGCAGCACCTGCACCTATGTGGGTGCGTCGACGCTATCGGAGTTGCACGAACGCGTTGTGGTGGGGATCCAGTCGGCGGCTGGCTTCGCCGAGGGACATCCGTTGCCATTTGGTTGGTAACGTTGCCGCGAGTGTGAACCCAACGTCACATTCGTGGAAACCTATTCGTTACCATTTGAGCAGCGATGAACAACACCGTGGGCAATGTGCTCAGCCTGCTGGCTATTGTTGCGCTTACCCTGGGCACCGCGGTCTTTGTGGCTGCTGAGTTCTCCCTCGCAGCCTTGGATCCCGGGCTGGTGGAAGCAAACGTGCGCAGCGGTATCCGTCGAGATCGGTATATCCGGCAGGCGCAACACACGCTGCCGTTTCAGCTCTCTGGAGCCCAGTTAGGTATTTCGATCACCACATTGGTGATGGGTTACCTCACCGAACCGCTGGTAGCGCAGTTACCGCACCCCGCGATGACGGTCCTTGGCTTGCCTGGCCGCATCATCGAGGGGATTACTGCGGTGATGACGTTGGTGTTGGTCACCTCGCTATCCATGGTTTTCGGTGAGCTTGTGCCCAAGTACCTGGCGGTGGCGCGCCCATTGCCGACAGCGCGAGCAGTGGTGGGGCCGCAACTGCTGTTTTCGCGGATGCTCACTCCGGCTATCCGACTTACCAACGGCATGGCTAACTGGGTGCTGCGTCAGTTGGGCATCGAGCCGGCACAGGATGCCCGCAGTGCCCGCTCGGTGCAGGAACTAGTGTCGCTCGTGCGGGTGTCGGCGCGTACTGGCTCGCTGGATCCGGTTACCGCAAATTTGGTGCATCGCTCGCTGCAGTTCGGCACCTTGACCGCTGAGGAGTTGATGACACCACGATCGAAGATCGTGGTGTTGCAGACTGATAACACCGTCAGTGACCTGGTTGCGGCCGCCATCGAGACCGGTTTTTCGCGGTTCCCAGTTGTCGCTGGTGACCTTGACGAGACTATCGGCATCGTGCACGTCAAACAAGTATTCGAAGTCCCGCCTGCCGATCGCCCGCACACACCGCTGGCCGCTGTCGCACAACCGGTCGCGGTGGTGCCTTCGACGCTCAACGGTGATGCGGTCATGACGCAAATCCGAGCCAATGGCCAACAAGCTGCCCTGGTGGTGGATGAGTACGGTGGCACTGCCGGCATGGTCACTGTCGAAGACTTGATCGAAGAAATCGTGGGTGACGTTCGTGATGAACATGACGACGCCACTCCGGATGTGGTCGTTGCCGGTGCAGGTTGGCAAGTCTCTGGCCTGCTACGCATCGACGAGGTGGCTAGCGCTACGGGCTACCGTGCTCCCCCCGGCGAATACGAAACCATTGGCGGGTTAGTGCTACGCGAACTTGGCCATATTCCGGTAGATGGTGAGAAGATCGCGCTGACCGGGCTGGACGCAGACGGCATGCCGGAATGCTCGCCCCAATGGCAGGCCAAGGTAGTCCGGATGGATGGCCGGCGCATTGACCGACTTGAGCTGACCAAGCTGGACCCCGATGACGCGTCAGATCACTGCGAGAACACCAATGGGTGACGTTGTGGGCGTGTTGTTGATGATTGTGTTAATCGGGGCCAATGCGTTTTTTGTCGGCGCGGAGTTCTCGCTGATCACGGCCCGCCGCGACCGGCTTGAAGCGCTAGCCGAGCAAGGCCGGTCCCACGCGGTTACGGTGATCCGCGCCGGCGAGCAGCTCTCACTGATGTTGGCTGGTGCCCAGTTGGGTGTCACCGTGTCGTCGATCTTGCTCGGCCGCATCGGTGAACCAGCGGTAGCTCATCTGCTCCGAAAACCGTTCAGCATGTTTGGTATACCGAACGCGCTGCTGAACACCCTGGCTTTTGTTGGCGCCCTTTCTCTTGTGGTGACCTTGCATGTACTGCTTGGCGAGATAGTGCCGAAAAACATCGCCTTAGCCGGCCCGGAGAAGGCGGCGATGTTGCTGGTGCCGCCTTATCTGACCTACGTGCGCGCTGCGCATCCGTTCATCGTGCTCTACAACGTGTGCGCTAACGCGCTACTGCGTGTGCTTGGGGTGGCGCCCAAAGATGAGCTTGCCGTTACGGTGTCGACGATTGAACTCAGCGAGATGATTGCCGAATCGGTTTCTGAAGGTTTGCTTGATCGTGCCGAACACAGACGACTCACCCGCGCTCTGCAGATTCGCTCTCGAGTGGTTGGCGATGTCACTGTGCCCCTCGCCGATATCCGCGCAGTGCGTGTGGCGTCGGCAGGCTTCGGGCCAACGGTAGGCGCGGTCGAACGCGCCTTGGCTCAGACCGGCTACTCCCGGTTTCCGGTCCTTGACCTCGACGACACTTTTATCGGATATCTCCATGTCAAAGATGTCTTGACGTTGGGTGATGACCCGGCCGCGGTGATCGATCTAGCGCTAGTGCGCCCACTGCCGCGGATGAGCCAGTCATTGCCGTTGCCGGAGGCGCTATCGCGGATGTGCCGCAGCAACAGCCATCTGGCGCTGGTGACCACTCATGATGAGGGCAACGACGGTGCGGTGGTCGCGATGGTGGCGTTGGCAGACCTCGTTGAAGACCTGGTCGGTACGGTGCGCGACGGCACCCATCGTGATTGAGCAGCGGGTCGCCGGATGCGATCGGTCTGCTGCTGGCCGGTAGGCTGGGCTGTTGCCAGTGAGGTGCCAGCGAGGAGAACTTATGACAGATCGTGTCCCGGTGGGGAGCTTGCGCGTTGCGCAGGTGCTCTTTGACTTCGTCAACAACGAGGCCTTGCCCGGTACCGGTATCGATCCAGATAGCTTCTGGGCGGGCGTCGACAAGGTCGTTACCGACCTGACTCCGCGGAATCACAGTCTGTTGACGCGCCGTGATGAGCTGCAGGCCAAGATCGACAAGTGGCATCGGCATCGGGTGATCGAGCCGCATGATGCCGAGGCTTACCGCCAGTTCCTCACCGAGATCGGCTATCTGCTGCCCGAACCGGCGGACTTCACCATCACCACCACCAACGTGGACCAAGAAATCACCACCACAGCCGGACCTCAGTTGGTAGTGCCGATACTCAATGCGCGCTTTGTCCTCAACGCCGCCAATGCTCGTTGGGGCTCCCTGTATGACGCCCTGTATGGCACCGATGTCATCGGTGAAAGCGACGGCGCGCAGAAGGGCACCGGCTATAACCAGGTCCGCGGCGCCTTGGTGATCGCCTATGCCCGTGCGTTCCTCGACAGTGCTGTACCGCTGCATAACGGTTCGTGGTCCGATGTGGCCAGTTTCAGCATCCATGAGGGCCAACTTGTTGTCACCATGACCGACGAATCATCAACTGCGCTCGCAGCTACCGAGCAGTTTGCCGGCTATACCGGTGCAGCCGAGTCACCGACGTCGCTGTTGCTGGTCAACCATGGCTTGCACATCGAGATCCTGATTGACCCAGCTACCCCGATCGGTGCAACCGATCCCGCGGGCATTAAAGACGTCATTCTGGAGTCGGCGATCACCGCGATCATGGACTTTGAAGATTCGGTGGCTGCTGTCGACGCCGATGACAAAGTGCTGGGCTACCGCAATTGGCTAGGCCTTAACAGAGGCGATCTGGTCGCTGGCGTGGACAAGGGCGGCGCCACGTTCGTGCGCACGCTCAACCAGGACCGCAGCTACACCGCGCCAGACGGCAGCCCGTTCACCTTGCCTGGACGCAGCCTGATGTTTGTCCGCAACGTGGGTCACCTCATGACCAACGACGCCATTGTGGTCAGTGGCGAGGCCAACACCGACGGCGCCGATGACTCCGCGGTGTTTGAAGGCATCCTGGACGCGCTGTTCACCGGGCTGGCTGCGATGCACGGGCTGCAGGCCAACGACGCCAATGGACCACTGACGAACAGCCGGACTGGGTCGATCTACATCGTCAAGCCCAAGATGCACGGTCCAGACGAGGTTGCTTTCACCGCTGAACTCTTTAGCCGAGTGGAGGACGTGCTGGGGTTGCCGCAGGGCACCATGAAGATCGGTGTGATGGACGAGGAGCGACGGACTACCGTCAACCTCAAGGCCTGCATTAAGGCCGCCGCGGACCGGATCGTGTTCATTAACACCGGCTTCCTGGACCGCACCGGCGACGAGATCCACACCTCGATGGAAGCCGGCCCCATGGTGCGCAAGGCTGCCATGAAAACACAGCCATGGATCCTGGCCTATGAGGACAACAATGTCGACGTCGGTTTAGCTGCCGGGTTTACTGGCCGCGCCCAAATCGGCAAGGGCATGTGGACAATGACCGATTTGATGGCGGACATGGTTGACCAGAAAATCGTTCATCCCCGGGCCGGTGCCAGCACCGCGTGGGTACCGTCTCCGACGGCAGCAACATTGCATGCGATGCACTACCACCAGGTTGACGTGGTGGCTGTGCAGAAAGAACTGGCTGGCGGTCGGCGCGCGGCCCTTGAGCAGCTGCTGACCATTCCGTTGGCCAAGGACCTGGCGTGGGCGCCCGAGGAGATCCGCGAGGAAGTCGACAATAACTGCCAGTCCATCCTGGGCTACGTGGTGCGTTGGGTCGAACAGGGTGTCGGTTGCTCGAAGGTGCCCGACATCCACAACATCGCGTTGATGGAGGACCGGGCCACGTTGCGGATCGCCAGCCAGTTGCTGGCCAACTGGTTGCGGCACGGGGTGATCACCGCTGAAGACGTACGGGCTGGTCTGGAACGGATGGCTCCGGTGGTCGACCAGCAAAACGCAGCTGATTCGGCTTACCGGCCCATGGCACCGAATTTCGACGACAGTATTGCTTTCCTGGCCGCCGAAGAGCTGATCCTGGCCGGAGCCCAGCAACCCAACGGCTATACCGAGCCGATCTTGCACCGCCGGCGGCGCGAGTTTAAGGCTCGCGTCGGTGGGTGATTGGGCCGTAAAACATCGGTATGGGTAGGCACCGCAGATCCATCGAGGATGCCGCCGGCGAACCCGACCCACTCACTGGTCCGTTGTCTACCGGTGGTGGGCACCGCAGTCAAGGGGGTCGGCGGGGGGTAAGCATCGGTGTAATTGTGGCTTTGGTTGCCGTGATCGTGGTGGTGGCCATCGTCGTCGCCTGGCAATTCTTCGGTGAGGTGCTGTCTGATCGTTCACATACCGTTGCGGGTCGGTGTATCGGCAGCAAGCAGACCGTCGCCGTTATTGCCGACCCCTCGATTGTCGAACAGGTACAGGAGTTTGCCGACCGATCCAACGGAGTGGAAAACCAGGTCGGTGACCACTGTATGGTCGTCACCGTCAAACCCGCCGACTCCAACGCCGTGATCCACGGACTTGCCGGTGATTGGCCAGCCGAGCTGGGCGACCGGCCGGCCTTGTGGATCCCGGGCAGCTCAATCTCCAAAGCTCGATTGGTGGCGGCTGCGGGTCAGCATATGGTCAGCGACAGTCGTTCGCTGGTCACCTCTCCCGTCCTGATCGCGCTTCGGCCCGAGCTGCACCATGCTCTGAGCAACCAGAGCTGGGCGACGTTGCCTGCCTTGCAAGCGGCACCTGACGGGTTAGCCGGGATGAACCTGCCGGCTTGGGGATCGTTGCGCCTGGCGCTGCCGTTGGCCGGCAACGCTGACGCCGCCTATCTGGCCGGTGAGGCGGTGGCGGCCGCATCCGCACCGCCGGATTCACCATTGATGGCGCAAACCGCGCAGGTGCGCACCTTGATCTATACGCAGCCCAAGCTGGCAGATGACTCCCTAGCCGAAGCGATGAACGTTCTGCTCGGGTCGGGGGACTCGGCGTTAGCCCCGGTTCATGCGGTGGTCACTACCGAGCAGCAACTCTTTCATCGCGGGCGGTCTCTACCCAATGCCACAGCTACGTTGAGTTCCTGGCTGCCGGCTGGCCCGGTAGCGATTGCTGACTATCCAACCGTGTTGCTCAATGGTGACTGGCTGTCACCCGAGCAGGTGACCGCGGCCAGCGGGTTTGCCCGGTTCATGCATAAACCCGATCAGCTTGCTGGGTTGGCTAAAGCCGGTTTCCGGGTACCGGGCATTGCCCCACCACGCAGCGATGTGACCAGCTTTGCCGAGCTACCAGCGCCGCAACCGGTGGGTGATGACGCGGTGCGAGCCGCCCTCGCTGACGCACTGATCCCGTCGGCAATCGGTCCGGCCGCGACCATCGTGCTGGATCAGTCGATGCCGACCAATGACGGTGGTCAAACTCGGTTGGCCAACGTGCTTGACGCCCTTGACCGTCGCATTCAGACGTTGCCGCCTACGGCCATGGTGGGGCTGTGGACCTTCAACGGCGCTGACGGTCGAATGGAGGTACCGGTCGGACCGCTGACCGACCTCGTGAACGGCCAACCACGCTTGGCGGCTCTGACAACCGCGTTGAGCAGCCAGCATTCGTCACCAAGCGGGAACGTTTCGTTCACGACATTGCGGCTGGTTTATCAGGATGCTCTCGCCCACTTCCAGCCCGACCGGCCCAACTCGGTGCTGGTGATCACTACCGGACCGCATACCGATAGAACCCTTGACGGCCCAGGGCTGCAAGACTTTATTCAACACAGCCTGAACCCGACCACACCGGTTGCCATTAACGTTATCGATTTTGGCGCTGACCCTGACCAGGCAACCTGGGCAGCCATCGCGCAGCTGACCGGTGGCAGTTACCACAACCTCACCACGTCGGCCTCCCCCGAACTGGCTGCGGTGATCAACACTTATTTGAGTTAAACAAAAGCCTCCACCGGCGGGCAGGAACAGACCAGATTACGGTCGCCGTAGGCGCCGTCGATGCGCCGCACCGGCGGCCAGACCTTGGGCCTAAAGGATTTACCCAGCGGATAGGCCGCCTCTTCCCGGGTGTAGGGGTGATCCCAGTCCGACACCAGCAGGCATGCTGCAGTGTGCGGTGCGCCGCGCAGCGGATTGTCATCGACAGACCAGACCCCGGCCGCCACCTTATCGATCTCTGCCCGGATGGCGATCATGGCCTCGCAAAAGGCGTCAATCTCGGCCAGGGTTTCACTCTCGGTGGGCTCAACCATCAGTGTGCCGGCTACCGGGAAGCTCATCGTCGGTGCATGAAAACCGTAGTCCGCCAAGCGTTTTGCGACATCGTCCACGGTTACCCCGGTCGATTTAGTCAGTGGCCGCAAATCCAGGATGCACTCGTGGGCAACCATGCCGTTGTCTCCGGTGTAGAGCACCGGAAAATACTCGTCGAGACGTCGAGCAATGTAGTTCGCGGAGGCGATGGCAGTCAACGATGCCGCCCGTAATCCATCAGCACCCATCATCCTGATGTATGCCCAGGTAATCGGCAGAATTGACGCAGACCCGTAGGGTGCTGAAGACACTGGCGCTCCGGTGCCAAGCTCAGGAGCCAGGGGGTGGCCCGGTAAGAACGGCGCCAAGTGTGCACGCGCCACGACGGGACCGACCCCCGGCCCTCCTCCCCCATGCGGAATGCAGAATGTTTTGTGCAAATTCAGGTGGCTGACGTCGCCACCGAACTTGCCCGGCCGGGCCAGACCGACCAACGCGTTGAGATTGGCGCCATCGACGTAGACCTGGCCACCGGCGTCGTGCACGGCCGCACAAATATCGGCGATATCGTGCTCATAGACCCCGTGGGTGGATGGATAGGTGATCATCAGCGAGGACAGCTGGTCGGCATGCTCAGCGATTTTGGCGCGTAAATCGTCGAAGTCGACGTCACCGTTGGCGCGGCAGGCCACTACCACCACCCGCAGACCGGCCAATGCGGCCGAGGCAGCGTTGGTGCCGTGCGCGCTGGATGGGATTAAGCAGATATCGCGGTGCGGTTGCCCGAGGCTGGCGTGGTAGTCGTGGATCGCCAACAAGCCGGCATACTCCCCCTGTGAACCCGCGTTAGGTTGCAGGGAGATCGCGTCGTAGCCGGTGAGTTGCGTTAGCCAGCCTTCGAGCTGGGCGATCAACTGCCGTAAGCCTGGGGTGTCGCAAGCCGGCGCAAATGGATGCTGGCGGGCAAATTCCGGCCAGGTGATCGCCTCCATCTCAGCGGCAGCATTGAGTTTCATCGTGCACGAACCGAGCGGAATCATGCTGCGGTCCAAGGCAATATCTTTATCAGCTAAGGCGCGCAGATAGCGCATCATTGACGTCTCGGTGCGGTAAGAGATGAAGGCTGGATGTGTGAGGAAATCCGAGGTGCGGGTCGCGATATCGGTGTGCGCAGGTTTGCTGGCAGACACCCCGAAGGCGGCCAGAACCGCCGCGACATGCTCGTCTGTGGTGGCTTCATCGCATGCCACCGACACATGGTCGGCATCGACTCGCCACAGGTTGATGCCTTTACTCTTGGCCGCGGCGATCACTTCATCGGCGCGCCCCGGGACGTGAGCCAACACCGTGTCGAAGTACCGGTCGTGCACCAACGCCGCGCCTAAGGCACCGGCAAGGGTTTGGGCGTGGGAATGCACGCGCCGGGCAATACCGGTCAGCCCGTCGGCGCCGTGGTAGCTCGCATACATCGCGGCCATCACCGCGAGCAGTACTTGGGCGGTGCAGATATTGCTCGTCGCTTTGTCCCGACGAATATGTTGTTCGCGGGTCTGCAACGCCAAGCGATATGCCGGTGCGCCATCGTTGTCAGTGGATAACCCGACCAAGCGACCGGGCAGCTGACGGGCATGCTTGGCATGCACCGCAAGATATCCGGCATGCGGACCGCCGAACCCCATTGGCACACCGAATCGCTGTGTGCTGCCGAAAGCGACATCGGCGCCTAACTCCCCGGGGGGCGTGATCAACGTCAGCGCTAACACATCCGCGCCGACGGCAACCAACGCGCCACGGTCGTGAGCTTGGCGTATCAGCGTGGTCCAGTCGGTAATGCGGCCGCTCGCCCCTGGTAGCTGGGTGATCACGCCGAAAAAATCACCATCAGGCAGGCCGTCGCGAAGATCAGCGGTGACGATGTCAATACCCAAAGGCTTGGCCCGGGTGGCCAATACCGCTGCCGTCTGGGTAAAGACGTCAATATCAACAACCAACCGGTTGACCGATGTGCGTACCGCGCGGTGCATCAAGGTCATTGCTTCGGCGGCCGCGGTGCCCTCGTCAAGCAAGGATGCGTTAGCGACCTCTAGGCCGGTGAGATCGGCGACCATGGTCTGAAAATTCAGCAGAGCCTCCAATCTGCCTTGGCTGATCTCCGGCTGATAGGGCGTATAGGCGGTGTACCACGCGGGGTTCTCCAGAATGTTGCGCACCAGCACTGGGGGCGTCAGTGTGTCGTAGTAGCCCTGACCGATCATCGACACGGCAACGGTGTTCTGGTTGGCCAACGCTCTCAACTCGGCCAGGGCTTGAGCTTCGCTGGCCGGCGCGGGCAGCTCGGCCAAACCTGGAGGGGCACCGGTATCGGTGAGCGCGTCCAGAATTCCCGCTGGTACTGCCTTGGCAGCCAGATCGTCGAGCGAGTCAACACCGATGATGGCCAACATGTCGGCAATATTGTGGCGGTCAGGGCCAATGTGGCGATCGGCAAAACCGGGGTCGGCATGGTTGGACACGGGGGCTCCTCGGAGGCTCATCAGGTACGACGGGACAGCAACTCGTACGGTGAGTTGCGGTCCCTCTCCCTCTGTCGTCTACCCGAACCGGGCGCCTGAGAGATTCGCCAGCATGATCCGATAACGCCGGGCTGGTTTTCCCCGTGGGCGGGTGGGCCGCACCAGGCGGTCACCGCTTTTCAGAGGCATCGGGGTCTGGCGCGGTCCGGTTGCCTGAGAGGTTGACGGAGAGGTATTGCTCCTTCGGCGTCCGTGGCTGGCTGCCACGGAACTCTCCCGCACAAGGGCGATGCGTGACTAGTTTACCTACCAGCAGAAAGCTAGCCGGTCTTGAGGTCGCGGTGTTTGCGCCGGGAAGCCAACTCATCTTCGGGGGCCGCAATCGACTCGCCGCCATCTGCGCGCTCGCAGGGAAAGTCGGCAATGATCCCGGTCAATTCGCGC
>JAIENC010000079.1 GCA_019751635.1 Mycobacteriaceae bacterium | reverse complement strand
CCGCCGACCCCCGCACCACCGCCAACACCGGATGCCCCAACCGCTGCGCATCCGAAAGCCGCTCCACCACCAACATGGCGCCGCCCTCGGACCAACCGACTCCGTCAGCTGCTGCCGCGAATGGTTTGCTGCGGCCGTCCGGCGACAAACCGCGATGCCGACTGAATTCCACGAAGACAGTCGGTGTGGCATTGACTGTCGCCCCGCCGGCTAACGCCAGGTCGCACTCCCCAGACCGCAGCGATTGCACCGCCATATGCAGCGCCACCAGCGACGACGAACACGCGGTATCCACCGACACCGCCGGACCCTCCAACCCCAACACATAGGCCACCCGGCCCGTTGCCACGCTGGATGTCATACCGGTGAGCCGGTAGCCCTCGATCTCTTCGGCAAGCATCCCGTAGCCCTGCACGATGATCCCGGCAAAGACTCCGGTGGCGCTGCCCCGCAGCCGCAGCGGATCAATCCCCGCCCGCTCCAAAGCTTCCCACGACAACTCCAGCAACATCCGATGCTGCGGATCGGTTGCCAGCGCCTCCGTGGGTGAGATCCCGAAAAACCCGGCGTCGAAACCCGCAACATCGTCGACAAATCCGCCATGCCGGGTATACGTCTTATGCGGCGCATCAGGGTCGGGGTCAAACAACTGAGCAACATCCCAGCCACGATCGGCGGGGAACTCCGACATCACGTCACGACCCTCGGCGACCATCTGCCACAGCGCCTCCGGCGAATCCACCCCACCCGGGAAACGGCACGCCATCCCCACGATCGCGATCGGCTCGCTGGCCCGCTCCAGTAACGCACGGTTCTTCCGTTTCAGACGCTCCACCTGGACCAGCGCTTTACGCAGCGCTTCGGTCGCATGCTGGAGTTGATCAACCATGCCGTTTCCTTGCCTAACTTTCGAGCCGAATTTGTGGGCCTCATCGACGAGGATCAGCCCGTCGTTTCTGGCGCGACTGTACCTGTGGCGCGGTTCTCGCGATGAAGGCTGGGCAGTAGGTAAAGACTATTCAGCGCCAGCCGTCGGCAGTCTTGGCGGCCCGGATCAGTGCGTCGCACAGGTCCCGTAACTCCGTTGGGTGGATTCCTTCGTCGAGCGCGGTGACGATATCCTCGGCTGCGCACCGTACCTGATACACCCGGTCCATCAGGTCAGCGGCCTCCTGGGCAGAGAGCACCACCGCGTCAGCCGGCAGAGCAATGGCGTTGCCCTGGCTAAACAAGGCTCGTTGCTCATATGCCCGCTGCCGGCACGACTGCCGACAGTACTGGCGACGCCGGCCCATCCCGACGTCGGGCACCTCACGACCACACCAACGGCACTTTCGTGGGCTCGCACAACGCGTCACGGCTGTCGACTCTAATCCGCCCATCGAGCAACCCCGGTATCATCAGGTAAGCCGCGCCATGTACCGGGTGGGGAACTAGACAAGTCAGAGGAGAACATCGATGGCTGATCGCGTCCTAAGGGGCAGCCGCCTGGGAGCTGTGAGCTATGAGACCGATCGTAACCACGACTTGGCTCCTCGTCAGGTTGCGCGGTACCGCACGGAGAACGGCGAGGAGTTTGAGGTCCCGTTCGCCGACGACGCCGATATCCCCGGCACCTGGCTCTGCCGTAACGGCCTGGAAGGGACCCTGCTTGAGGGCGACCTGCCGGAACCCAAAAAGGTCAAGCCGCCCCGGACACACTGGGACATGCTGCTGGAGCGCCGTTCGGTGGAGGAGCTTGAGGAGCTACTCAAGGAACGCCTGGAATTCATCCGGTCGCGCCGACGCGGCTAGCCGCTGCCGGGCTAGCGCTAAGTGCGCAGGGCCCGGCTACGGTGTAGTCGGCCCTCGATGCCCCAGCGGGTCACTTTGACCAACGCCTCGCGGATGTTGGATCCGCTCATTTTGGACACGCCGAGTTCACGTTCGGTGAAGGTGATGGGCACTTCGGTGATGGTGAAGCCATTGCTCACCGTGCGCCAGGTGAGATCGATCTGAAAGCAGTAGCCCTTGGAGTCCACTGCCGACAGGTCGATCGTCTCAAGTACGTCTCGCCGGTAAGCCCGAAAGCCGGCAGTGATGTCGTGCACATCGATGCCGAGTAGGAGGCGTGAAAACGTGTTCGCGGTTTTGGACAAAACCAGGCGCCGCCACGGCCAGTTGCGCACAGTCCCGCCCTGGATATAGCGGGAACCGATCGCCAGATCCGCACCGGCATCGACCGCATCCAACAAGCGATGCAGCTGCTCAGGGGCGTGGCTGCCGTCGGCATCCATCTCCACCAGCACCGCATAATCCCGGCTTAGCCCCCACGCGAATCCGGCCAGATAAGCCGCGCCCAAGCCGTCTTTGACGGTGCGGTGCATCACCTGGATTCGATCGGGATCAGCCTGAGCCAACTGGTCGGCAAGCTGGCCGGTGCCATCTGGGCTGTTGTCGTCAATCACCAGAACGTGCACTTGGGGGCACGCCCGATCTAGCCGTTTCAGGATCAGCGGCAGATTTTCCCGCTCATTGAAGGTCGGGATGATCACCAGCGCATGCTGGCTTAAACGGTTACCCGGGGCCTGGGAAGCCGGCTGGCCGGTGCTCATGTGGCTCCTTTGCGAACGCGGAACCACCTATTGTGCCGTATCGCCAGAACAATGATCACTAGAGCCGCCCCGAGCAGGCTCCCTTGCACAATCTGACCCCAGCGTGTGGCCGGTGTCAGTGCCGTTTCCAGCCGTATTTGGCTGTCTAGGTATGCGGGCACAAAAAAATCTGTGCTGGCAAGCACATGGCCATCTGGCGCAATCACCGCGCTAATCCCGACAGTTCCAGCAACCACCACGTATCGGTCATGCTCGACGGCACGTTCTTTGGCGAAGGCGAGCTGCTGGGCGCTCATGGTCCGGTTGAAGGTGGCGTTGTTAGCGGGGACAGCTAGCACTTGGGCGCCGTTGCGAACCGACTCGCGTACAGCCCGATCGAATATCACTTCCCAGCAGGTGGCAACTCCGACTGGTATCCCGGCGGCGTGCACCACGCCGGTGCTCTGTCCCGGCACCATGGAGCCCGCCCGGCTGGCGAATCCCGAGAGGTGCCGAAAAAGCCACGGCCAGGGCAGATATTCGCCAAACGGCTGAATGATCCGCTTGTTATGGCGATCACCGGGCCCAGTTGCTGGATGCCAGACGATCACGGTGTTGGTGTACTGCGGGTTGTCCAACGATTCATTCGGGATGTCAAGCACCGTGCCGACCAGAATAGGCGCCCGGATCGCCGCCGCCGCCGCGGAGATCTCGCGGTCCGCGTCGGCATTGACCAGCGGATCTATGTCTGAGGCGTCCTCAGGCCAGACCACAAAGTTGGGTTGGGGGGCAAGCCCGGCACGCACGTCGTCAGCGAGCCGCAAAGTTTCCCGGAAATGGTTGTCCAGCACCGCCCGACGTTGGGCGTTGAAATCCAACCCGAGTCGGGGAACGTTGCCCTGCACCACCGCAACGGTCACGATGGGTTCGCTATCCGATCCCCGTTCGGAGTGCCGAACTTGCGGCCAGATGACGATCTCGGCTAGCAATACCAGGCAGATAAAGACGCCAGGCCACACCACCGCGGGCGGCTGGTGGTGCCGCTCGTGGTGACGCCACCAGAGCGCGATCTCAGCGCCGATCGCGGCGACGCTGCACCCCACCAGCACGACAGCCGCCGACAACAGCGGAACACCACCGAGCCGCACCAAAGGCAGCAGCGGGCCATCGGTCTGACCAAATCCCACCACTCCCCAGGGAAACCCGCCGAACGGGATGGTGCATTTGAGCCATTCCTGCGCGGCCCAAAGAACCGCAAACCACAGGGGCCAGCCGGGTAGCTGACGAACGATGACGGCGAGCAGACTAAAAAGCGCCGGGAACATCGCGGAGGTGACGGACAGCGTCAACCAGGGTGGGGCACCCACGAGTGCGCCGATCCACGGTAGTAGCGGCAGGTAGAACGCCAGCCCGAAGACAAATCCGTAGCCCAAAGCGCCCACCGGGGTGGTGGCCGGTCGAGTGAGCACCCAAGCCAACAATGCGAAAGAAACCACGGCAGCCCACCACCAATTCCATGGCGCGAAGCTGCTGCACAGCAGCAAACCACCAACGACCGACGCACCTAGCCGGGCCAGTCGCGGTCGCAGGGCACTGCCTAATCGCCTAACCATAAATCACCGCACCCCGATGAACGGTTTGCCGGCACTGCGGCACAGCATCATGGTGACCCAGCCGCGGCAGCGCAGGAACCTGAGCACGCGGGCTGGTAGACCAGCGCTGGACAGCGCTATGCGACTCGTGTGCGGTAGCCCCGAATGCGGGCAGATCGCCAGCCTCCCAGACGGCATACGACGCTGGTGCGCCCGGCACGAGAGTGCCGGTCACGCCGTCACAGACAGCGGCCGCCCGCCAACCACCCCGGGTTGCCGCGGCAAACGCTGCCCGAACTGACACCGCATTGGCGGACGTGTGGTGGTTAATCGCGGCCCGCACACTGTTCCATGGATCCAAGCCTGTTACCGGGGCATCGGAGCCAAACGCCAGCGGCACGCCTTGGGCTGCTAACAGCGCAAAATTGTTTAGCCGGCTAGCCCGGTCGCCACCAAGGCGTTGGGCATACATCCCCTCAGCCCCGCCCCAGCAGGCATCGAAATTCGGCTGCACGCTCGCGATGATGCCCCAAGCGGCCAGCTTTGCCGCCTGCTCGGCCGTCACCATCTCCAGGTGCTCTAAACGGTGTCCACAACGCGCAACAGCAACTGCCCCAACATCGTCAACAACACGCTCCAACGCAGTAACCACCGCCGAGAGCGCCGCGTCACCAATGACATGAAAACCCGCCGTCACACCTGCGTCAGTACAGGCCCGCAGGTGAGCGGCGACCGCATCGGAATCCAGGTAGCTGGTGCCGTAACAACCAGGGGCATCGGCGTAGGGCTGATGCAGCCACGCGGTGCGAGACCCCAGTGCGCCGTCCACATACAGATCACCGGCCAGCCCGCGAGCACCGGTGTCTTCGAGCAACGCGCGAGCCGCGGCGGCGCTGCTCACCGCCTGGCCCCAATAGCCGATCACTTCAACACCGTGTTCGATAGCCTGCAGCCGCCGCCAGTCGTCGAGCCCACCAAGGTCAGGCCCGGCACATTCATGCACCGCGACGATGCCGGCCGCAGCTGCCGCGGCAAGCGCCGCGTCCTGCGCTTGCCGCACTTGGTCGGCGGTAAGCAGCTGGCGGGCGACAGCCCGAACCAGATGGTGGGCCTCGCCCACCAAGGGCTGCTGCGCGGTGAAACCGGCCGCGGTAGATAACCCGCTAGCCAGCTGCCTGAGGGCGGTCGAGGCCAGCGCGGAGTGCGCATCGATCCGCGATAGGTAAGCCGGACGAGAGCCGAGTACCGAATCCAGGTCGTCGGTGCTGGGTGCCTGGCGCTGCGGCCATGACGACTCGTCCCAACCATGCCCCCAGACGGGCTGCCCGGGATGGGCGGTCGCATAGTCGGCGATCATGCGTAGGCAATGCGGCAGCGAGGTCGCAGATGTTAAGTCCAGCCCGGTCAACATCAGGCCGGTGGCGGTCAGGTGCACATGGCTGTCCACAAATCCCGGAGTAACCCAGGCACCGTCGAGCTCGACCAGATCAGCGTCAGGAAAGTGGTCGCGACCGATGTCATCGCTACCTAGCCAGGCGACGACGCCGTCTCGAATCGCTAAAGCGGTGGCATGGGGATGGGTGGGGCTGTATACCCGACCACCCAGCAGCAGTGTTGTCGATATCTGCGGCACCCCGCAAAGTTACGGGGTGCTGCGGTGGGGCAAGGCCAGCGCCCCAACATCTTCGGCACTCCCGGCATCCCCAGCATCAACGACATCAATGATCTCACCGTCAATGAAGTCCTGGTGTTGGTGACGCGATGCGGCCTGTCGTTGCGCGGCGGCCGTCGCGACGGTGATTAAGGGAACTCGACCGATACTGCGTTGGGCCAGCGCCACCACGACCGGACGTACCGCCGGCCGGGTCAGAGGGAACAGCATCAACAGGCCAGCCGCAGTGGTGACCAACCCCGGAATAACCACCAGCACGGTACCGAGGGCCACCGAAGCACCATCGCTGACCAGGCTCGTAGGCGCCACCAGGTTGGATCGCACCTGCATGAGGTGACGCTTAAGTTGCGAACCAGCCACCGCCAGACCGATGAAGAAGAGGGCCAACAGCAACAGCACCGTACACCCGAACCCGATCGTCGAAGCCAAGGCGATCACAACCGCGAGCTCGACGATGGCGTAGCCAACAAAGAGCCGCGACATCATGTGGTGCTTAACGCCCCAGAGGCTGGACAAAGTTCCGGTATCGGCAATCCAGGTGGATGCAGTTAGATAACGCCTATGACGACGATAGATATCGACACGCCGGACGGACGGATCGATGCGCTGCTCGACATCCCCACCGGGCAGGGACCATGGCCGGGCATCGTGGTAGTTCATGATGCTCTTGGCTACGGTCCGGATAAGCAAGCAATCTCTGCGCACATCGCTGCGGCAGGCTATCTCGCTATCACGCCAAATCTGTTCGCCCGGGGTGGGCGAGCACGCTGCACCATCAAGGTTTTCCGTGACCTTTTAACCAAGCGGGGACGGGCATTGGACGACATCATGGCCGCCCGAGAGCATCTGCTAGCGATGCCGGAGTGTTCGGGTCAGGTCGGTATCGCCGGGTTTTGCATGGGTGGCCAGTTCGCCTTGGTGATGGCGGCTAAGGGCTTTGGCGCCGCCGCCCCGTTTTATGGCACTCCGTTGCCGCGGCAGCTGCGGGAAACACTAGACGGGGCCTGCCCAATTGTGGCGAGCTTTGGTAGCCGCGACCCGTTAGGCATCGGCGCGCCCCAGCGATTGCGCGCAGCCGCCCAGGACAAGCACCTCACCGTGGATATCAAAACCTATCCCGGAGTCGGGCACAGCTTCGCCAACCAGCTCCCGGCTCAACCGCTGATGCGCATTACCGGATTCGGCTACGACGAAGCAGCCACCGCAGATGCCTGGAGTCGCGTCTTTGCCTTCTTCGCTGAACACCTACAGACCTAGGATCACCACCTGGCCAGCCGGTTGGCTGGTACCCGTCGAGGGGGTTAGCGGTGACGCTTTTTCCTGACCCGACGAAGCCAATACATCACGCCGAGCAGCACCGCGAGCACGCCAAACCAGGGCACGAGTAGCCCCACCAGCAGCACCGCGTTCCAGGCCACCGCTGTCACCGTGTCCCAGCCGCGCTCTACTTGACCGAAGAAACCGTGGTAGCGCGGGGGCGTCGGCCCGCCTGTCTTGTCGGCGTAGATGTTGAGGTTAATGGCGCTGTAATCAATCTGCTCACCCAGCAATGTGCGTTGCGCCCGCAGACTGTCGAGGTCGGCTTGTCGCTTAGTCAGCGCATCTTCGGCTTTGACCAGGGCATCAGCATCCTTGGCGTCACGCATAATGGCCAGGAGCCGCTCAATTGAGGTTTGCAACGCCACCATGCGAGCGTCCAGATCGACGCGTGTGGCAGTAACGTCCTCGGACTTGATCTCGAGGGATTGGACGGTGCCTAGTCTTTTGAGGTCGCCGATGATGCCATCAAGTTTGCTGGCCGGAACACGCAGGGTCAGGGCGATACTGGCCCGGCCCGTCGTCGACCCGGCTTCCTCAGCGCGACTATCAATCCGACCACCGGCCTGCTCAGCGATCTGCGTCGCCTGGTCCGCTGCAGCCGACGTCGCAGTGGTGACAACGGTCAGCGATGCCGTTGTGACAATGTCGCGCTTAAGCTCGGGCGGCGGTGGGGCTGGTGCAAGGGGAACTCGGTCAAGGGCGACCGGGGGCACACCACCGGCTTCAGCGGCAACTGGCGGTCTTTGCGGCAGTGCCGAATCGTGCACCGGTTTACCTCTGCACGCCGTGGGCGCCACCGCAAGAATCCCGGCAAGGACGGTAAGCGCGAACAACTTTTGGCTACGCATCAAAACCCCGAGTTCCCGCCCCCGGAGCTGCCCGAATCAAAGCCACCGCCGCCAAAATCCCAACTCCCTCCGAAGTCAACGTTGCTCGCACTCGAGTCGACCCCGCCGGAATCCCAACCTCCGCCAAGGCTGCTGCCGTCGAATCCGACATTGCCCTGCTGGCTGTCCCAGGAACTGCCGCTCCAGTTATTGTCCTGGTTCCAGCCCTGGCTGGACTGGTCGAATGAGGTATCGCTGGAGTTCAGCGAGGTGAGTTCGGGCGCGGTGTAGCCGTAGTTGCCATGCCAGTGGTCCATCAGCAGCGCGTCAACCAGGATGATGTCGAGCGGCGACCAAAACCAGTTAAAGAAGGGGTAGGGGTACCAGCCGGGATAGAAGTACATCCCGTTGTACATACCGCCGCCGTAATAATTCCCGTAACCCGGGGATGGGGCGGTGCGGTAGTCGTTATTGTTGATTACCACCGGCTGGCCGGTATTGGGGTTGTTGACCCGCACGCTGCCCTGCTTGCGCTCGTTCTCCGGCACCGATTGCACGGCCGCCACGTCCAGTGGGTGGAGCTTGATGTTGGCCGCATGCACGGCTGTCCGCACATTATTAATGTGCGCGGCTGCCGCGCTGTAGTTACCGGCGTGGAACGCTTCCCGCGCCGAGCTGAGACTGAGACTGGCTTTGTTGGATTCTGCGCTGACGTCAACCTCGGTCGTGGCGACAACCACTGCTTCGGCGAGATCATTGACGTCAGGTTCGACACTGATCAAATCTTGCTCGATCTGGTCACGCACCGTCTGACGCTGACGTTGCCTGCCGATGCGAACCACGAAAAACCAGACCAGCAGCGCAATCGCCCCGATACCGCCGAGCACCCATAGCCAATTCCAGGAGTGGGATTTGGTGGCGGGTTGGGTAGCCGGGGCAGCTGGCCCCGCAGCTCCGGGGCTGGCTCTGACCGCGGCCAATTTGGTGACGAAAGCGCTGGTGGCACCGTAGGGATCGTTACGGTGCTCGGCTGCTGACTGGCGCATCAAAGAATCCACGCTGTTGGCGATGACCGCCGGCACGTTGTAGGCGCGAACGTGGTAGCCACGCGAGTCAATCACCACGATGACGCCGCCGAACTTGCCGAGCCGTCTCAGTAGTGCGCCGTGCACCGCCTCGGGTGTGGTCACGCCGGTCTGATTGGCGGCGACAGCGGCCACATAGATCGGATCATGGGTGGCCACAATCTGCTGGTTCAGATCATCAGCGTGTTGCAATGGCGGCGTGGCCGCGGGGTCGGCCACCACATGCTGGGCGGGGCCGAACTGCGCCACCAGCTCGTCGGTGTAAGTATCGGCCCATGCTGACGGCGCCAGCAAAACCGTCAGCACCATCACTATGGGAGCCAGCCACCGCCAGAATCGTGCCGTCATTTCTACCTCCACTAGCCACCCAACGTGAGCTCACGCGAACACCACGGCTGGCACAGGTTCGACTCTAGCCTTGACTGAGTTTTCGGTAGCGTCGCAGCGCTTCGGCCCGCTCCTGGCCATGATCGACGATGGGTTGGACATACCCTGGCGGCCGCTGATCGGTGCGCACGCCAGCAAAATGGGCGTCACCGACACCGGCCAACTCTGGAACCCACCGCCGAACGTAATCGCCCGCCGGATCAAACTTTTTGCCTTGTGTCGTCGGATTGAACACACGGTAGTACGGCGAAGCATCGGTGCCGGTGCCGGCGCACCACTGCCAGCCGTGCTGATTGTTGGCCAGGTCGGCATCGACCAGCTGTTGCAAAAACCAACGCGCCCCCCATTGCCAGGGCAGATGCAGGTCTTTGACCAAAAATGAGGCGACGATCATCCGCACCCGGTTCGGCATGTAACCGGTCTGAAGTAGCTGACGCATCCCCGCATCGACAATCGGGAACCCGGTTTCACCGGCTTTCCAGGCGGTGAAGAGCTGTTCGGCGTCCGCGTCGGTATCAACTTCGACGGCATCAAAAGCGCGATTCCAATTCTGCCAGCTGCTCTGCGGCCAGTAATGCAACACGGCCGCATAGAAATCACGAAAAGCCAACTGCCGCAAGTAAGCCCAGGCTCCTTCATGTCGAGGATCCAGGTCGGCGGCCATGGTTCGCGGATGAATAGCACCGACCTTGAGGTGCGCCGACATCCCGCTAGTGCCATTGCGGTCTGGGCGGTCTCGGTCTTGGGCATAGGAGTCCAGCCCGTCGGCGACGAATGATCGCCATTGGTTCAGGGCGGCCGCTTCGCCGGCGGGTTGGCCAAGTTCGAGCCCCGGGTTAGGGATGGGGCAGGGGTGAATGCCCCGGACTTGAGCGGGATCAATCCAGCACACCGAATCCGGGCCCGAGCGGGCCGGTGCACGCCAGCCCAGCTCCTGCCATTTTTTGAAGAAAGGCGTAAACACCCGGTAAGGGGTGCCGTCATCTTTGGTAATGCGTTGCGGTGAAACCAGATATGGGGATCCGGTAGCAACGAGCGGCACCCCGCCCAACGCCTCGCGTACCCGCTGGTCGCGGCGGCGTCCAAAAGGGGCAAAGTCCGCCGAGATCTGCACCGAAGACGCGGCGGTTTCTTTGGCGATCAGCGGGATCAGCTGCTCTGGTCGGCCGCGGGCTACCAGCAGCCGGCCAGCTAGCTGATCCTGCAGGCTGCGCAGTGCATCACCCAGAAACTGCAGCCGCCGCCCCGCCGCCGAGGCTTCCAAGCGCGGATCAACCACGAAACAGGCCAATACATCGCTTTTTTCCGCTGCGGCGGCCAGCAATGCCGGCAGATCACCCAACCGCAGATCGCGGCGCAACCACAAGATGACTGACATTGATCCAATAATCTCTATGCGCGACAAAGAATTTCGCCGTGCGGGATGGCCAGCCAGCCGTCTGGGGCCGCCGCCCAGGATCGCCACGCGGTAGCGATCTGGTCGAGTTGCGTGGTGGTGGCCAGCCCTAAGCTGAGCAGCTGCCCAGCTAGGCGGGAATGCAGAACCCGGTCCGCCCACATCTGGCCCCACCAGCGCCGAGTCGCGTCGGTCGCATAGCACCACATGCTGCCGGTAGGCGTGATATCGGTGAACCCTGCCTTGAGCGCCCACGACAACAGCTGCCGACCAGCGTCAGGTTCGCCGCCATTGGCGCGAGCCGCTTGGCGGTAAAGGTCTCGCCATAAATCCAGCTCGGCAAGCTGCGGATACCACAGAAACCCCGCATAGTCGGCATCCCGAGCCGCCACGATTCCACCGGGCACACACACGCGACGCATCTCGCGCAACGCCTGCACCGGATCAGCGACATGCTGTAGCACTTGGTGGGCATGGACCACGTCGAATACGTCGTCAGCGAAGTCGAGCCGGTGGACATCAGCAATGGCAAACCAGACATTAGGAACGTTACGTTGCTGCGCTTCGGCGCGAGCCGCATTGACGGCGGCCTCGAACTGGTCGATAGCGGTCACCGAACCGGGGGCAACCCGAGCGGCCAGGTCCGCGGTGATCGTCCCGGGGCCACAGCCCACATCAAGCACGGAGAATCCCGGCTTCAGATAGGGCAGCAGGTAGCCCGCGGAGTCCTCGGCAGTGCGTCGTTGATGACCGCGTAACACCGATTCGTGATGCCCGTGCAGATAGCTAGCCCGGTGCGGGTCGCCCATGGCGCACTCCTGTGGTCGCGTATTTTCAGGTCGCCGCGTGGCGGCAAGTCAGGGTGAATGTCCAGTCCAGAGTCACGAAGGGTTGATCGACGATTGTTCCGTCTGGGGCCACACCTGGCTCATGGCGGATGAAATCTGCCAGCAGCGAGTCCTGCGCGGCGAAGACCGCATCCTGGTCAATGTAGGGGTCCTCACGCAGGAACAATTGGGTGATCAACGGATGGTACCCGTCGGCATCGAGCCGGAAGTGCACGTGCTGCGGCCGTGTAGCGGATCGGTTCGCGGCACGCAAGATTTCGCCGCAGGGACCGTCGGTGGGCACCGGATAACTCCGCGGTGTGATGGACCGATACCAGAATCGGCCGTTGTCATCGGTGGTCAGCAGCGCGCGCATAGCGGGCTCGTGGTGCAGCTCCTCGGCTTGCTGCACGTCGTAAAGCCCCTCGCTGTCGTTATGCCAAGTGTTGACGCTGACCCCGACAATCGGATCGCCGTGCTCGGTAATAACTCGGCCGGTCACGAACATGGGTGTGCCCGCGACACCGTGGGCGATGTCGGCACCATTCTCCGTTTCGGGAAGGTCGGCGATATAGAACGGACCGAGCAAAGCCGAATCGGTAGCCGAGGATCCGGCGGGCTGGTTGATTTTGTCTAACAGCATGCTCAACCCAAGGATGTCGGATAGCAGCACAAATTCCTGACGGGTTGGGCGCGAGATTTTGCCTACCCGCTCGAGGAAATCGAGTCCGGTGAGCCATTCGGCATTGGTCAGCCGGGTCTCACGGGCAAAATCATGCAGGTGCTGCACCAACGAGCCGAGCAGTTGCCGAAACCGTTCATCGGTGGATGTAGCGAAAGCTTGTTGTACCGCCCCGGTGATGGTTGTTTCGGTCAAATTCAGTGGCATGGCGTGCCTTTCGCACCAGGGATTTCCGCGGGTTGGCTTGGAAAGCGACCAGCTCCAGCGGCCGATTGCACCATTTAGTCACCTCGCGGACGGCCTTGCCCGTGATCCGGCTGATCGTGTCCTTTGACACCGTCGCACCATAGATGCCCGGGAAGTGGGCGGCGACTCCACCTGTCGTCAATCCCTTTGCCGCCACAGACAAGACGTTGATGCCGACCGGGCACCGCCGCGGTTCCGCTACACCCTCGATTATGCAGAGCCGGATATCTGCTGGTCGGAGTGCACATCCACCGGCACGGTCAAACCGGGCAGCCCACCTGCTGGTACGGCCCACCAATCGGTGCGGTGACGCCCATCTTGCACGCCAGTACAGGCTTCGTTGATTGGCGACGTCTGCGCCAACGGCGTGGCTTGTTGCTGGGGCTGAGCGCCCGGCTGGGCTGCCCGCTTTGACCCCGGAGCGGCACTGGAGAGATAGCGAGGGTGAATGCCGAGATTATCGCCGGACTGTTTGACTGCTACCGCTTGCGCGCCAGCCGCGGGCAGCGGCGCTGTCGGGGTGTCTCCGCTGAAGATTATCGGGGCTAAGCCCACTCCGTGATTCTGCCGGGCGCCCACCAGTACAGTCTGCGTTGATTCATTGACTGGTGCGCGATTAAAGTTCGTGAATGTAGCCGCATGGGGCACCTGCGATATTGGCGCCCTAAACATGGTGATATCTTTTCGGGCAGCTCGGTTCGCGCTTACCTCAGCTTGAGCGGACTCGACAACTGACCGGTACGTTTGTATCACCTCGTCGAGCGCTTTTTTTGCGCGCTGCGCGACTTCGGTTTCCAACCTCTTGATCTCAACAAGAATTGCTGCCAGCGCCATTACAACCACACCCGCCACGAAAATCCATAATCGGGTGCACCAAACTTCTGAAATGTCAATTAATCCTTGATAGTAATAAGATAGGCATTGCTGATAAAGCACTAAGGCGAGAGCCAGCGCTCCGCTAAGAGACAGTGTTATTTCAGCAAAATATTGACGCACTTGCCTAACGTCGCTAGCCTGATCAGCTAACGCGCTAGCCACTGATTCATCGGCCGCCGCCATCGACGCGAAACGCATTAGTTGTTGGGTATTTTTTTCTTCATACCTTTCCGCCGCCGCGCCGCTCCATCCATCATGCGGCCGGGCATCCTCCAGAAGATGCCGAATTTTTCCCGAAAAATCCTGCCGCCCATCGCGGAACTCGTGGCCGGTCTCCGGTGGTCCATACCCGTTATACTTTATTATAATCTGAAGAATATAATCGACAAGATTGAGCATCCCAATTGCGCAACGCGCATAAAAAGGAGCGTTACCAATCTCCCTATCCTCAGATAAGTTGGCTGTCGATTCAAGGTTTTCCAAATAAAAAAACTCGACACCCAGTAGTGCAATAAGGTCCACCCCGGTAACCGCTACAGCAGAGTTTTCGAACCCGATGTTCGCCAGATCATGCGTCTTCTTTCTCTTTGCCGCCGTTGCTGCCGTTTCCCCCATCGCTCCGGCCGCCATTGCTACCCCCATTACAGTCGAGGCGTAGAGCGAGGAACACATCGAAGAAACATAAGAGCTAAATGATAAACTGGGCATCGCCGCTAATTTCTCTTTCTGTTCTCGGTGAATATTTTTTGATCGGCAGGATTTTTAACTTGCCCGGATTACGCGAAATTAATGATTCATAATAATTAGATAAAACGACCACGAAAGTGCAGGATAACTACTAACAAAACCAGGGGTTGCCGACGATTTCTGTCCGCTATTCTTCAGATTGAACAGGGAACTAATTATTCGGTCGGTGATTACGCATAGCTCTCCTAGTTTCTAAGTCTTTGTCGGGTGGACTGACCAACCGGGCACTGTGCAAGAAACGTTAGAGCTACGGTGCAGGGAGCACATCGGTAGTCCACTACCTATTTTGGGCCGGACCACTGGGCTACTACCTATGCCGACAGTGTCCAACCAGAATCCCGACAGCCCGCACAAGCATGGCTTGTGCGTCGAACGAACTCGGTGTCACGGGTTGAGGTTGATGGATGCGGCTAAAGCTTTACGATCGGGCACACCGAGTTTGGTGCAGGAATGCAGAATATGGTGCTCGACGGTCCGGGGTGACAGGCTCAACCGTTGAGCGATTTCGCGGTTGGTCAGCCCAGCTGCTACTAGGTTGGCGATTTCTCGTTCTCGTACGGTCAACGGCAGCGGCTGTGCCGCGGTAAGCAGCGCTGGCGTGTGCATTCCACCGCAGGCTTGTGCGATCTGGGCGGCCCGGGCAGCTGCTTGGGTAGCCTGGCGACGTTTACCACCGGTACGAAACATCTCGGCGGCCTGGGCGGCCGCGTCGGCCGCCGACAGCATCGCTCCAATCTGCTCGAACTGCTCGCTGACCGCCGACAGAGCCACCGGATCGCAGTCTGCTAAGGCCGCACCGTAAGCCCCGTAGGCTAACGGCAGGCAACCGTCCACGGTGCCGGCGATCTTGATCAGTCGCGGCAGACAGGTTCGATCACCAAATCGCGCCGCATCATGCAAAGCCAAGATTTCAACCGCCCGTTGACCGCAGCTGTTCGCCAGGTCGGCTGCCTGCAGCGCAGTGTCGACTGCAGCGCTAACGTTGCCGTGCGCGGCCGCCAGCCAAGCCTCGAGAATGCGCAGCTGCGGGCGAAACACCGCATCATGGGCACCAGAGCGGCCCCGAAGTTCGGCGATCATCGTTTCAGCGGCCTCAACACGCCCTAGCCCGCAATAGGCCTGGGCCAACAGCATCCTCGGAAGACCCCACCAGACCGACGATTCCGTCGTCACCGCGGCAACGGTCTGTTCCATCCGTGATACCGCCGCAGCAAAGTGACCGCGGGCAAGCTCAACACTCGCGGCCAATCCGTTGGCCATTCCCCAGCCCAGATATTGGGTTGGCGAGGAGATGTGCGCGTTGTCGGCAGCCCTGCTAGTTGCCGCGCCAAATTCGCCCATCAAGACCAGTGCCCACACCTCAGCGAAAGCCATCACGTGTTGCAGCACCCCGCCGACGTGTTGCTCAATCGCACGGCCCCGCGCGGCTAAAGTCGTTGCTTCCTTGCCGCGGCCCATCAAGGCCGAGGCAAGTCCACCGCCATACACCGCCCAACCCACCGCATTGGCCGGCGCCGCAGGATCATCAAGCACTCGGCGGGAAAATTCGAGGGCTTCCGCAAGACGATTCGCCCCCGCCAGCGACGTGGCGGTCAAACCATCGATTACCGGCTGCAATTCGCGGGTCGTGATGCGGCGGCGCATCAACTCCAGGACGCCGTAGGCAGTCTCGCTATCGCCTAGCGACATCTGAAGGTTGATGACGCGCACAATTCCCCACCGCAGCAGCTCAACTTCATCCAAGGAATCCGGGTCAAAGGCGTTCAAGGTAGCTTCGGCGGCAGCCGTCTTGCCTTGCAGCATCAATGAGCGCGCTAACAACTCAGCGGCGATAAGACCTGCCCCGCCATCGACGGCCGCACGAGCAAGCCGCTCCCCTAAAGCGACGTTGGTCAACGCGATCGCATCATCGGCAGCCGCCAGTAAAAGATCGACACGCGGAGCGACATCACTGTCCAGCGCTAGCTCAGCCAACCGGATCCGTTCACCCGGACCGCGAATCGTTTTGTCGGACAACACCTGCACAAGTTCACCACGCAGCCGACGGGCACCGGCCACCCCCAGCCGCCCCCGCATCACATCTCCGAGCAGCACCTGGTTGAGCCGCACCACAACACGTTCGCGGTCTTCGACAATACGGATCAATCCGCGTATTTCAGCCTGTTCCACAGCCGCAGCACCCACCAGGGCGCTCAGCGTGTCCAGCTCCAGCGGATCGCACAAAGAAAGCAGCCCTAACGCGTGCACTACCCCCTCAGGCAACTGCTCAACCCGCTCACCCACAACGGCAGCTAACTCAGCGCTGACCGCGGCGCGACCACGCAGCTGCCACACCCCCCGAACCTGGCGCAACGTGCCCGCTTCAACCGCGCCTTCAACCAGATGACGCAGAAATAACGGATTGCCCCCGGAGTCCTGCCAGATCAAATCCGCACTGAGTTCTTCCACCGGCCCGTTGAGTGCGTGCTCAATCAGCCCGATGCTCTGTTCCCTGCTCAACGGCCCCAGATCAAGCCGCTGCAGATAGCGGTCTTTCCACAACAACGTGATGGCATCCGGGGCCGGGCGGCCATTGCCAACGTTGACCACCATCGGCACCGAGCGTGTCAACGCCAACTGATGCACCAACGTCGCCGACAACTCATCCAACAAATCCGCATCATCGATCACTAATACCGTGTCGTGTTCGGCGGTTAGCCCCTGACGCGCAGCAGCTAAAAACGCCATCGGATCACGTAGTGTCGCCGCCCCCACGAAGTGACTAAAGGCACTCAGCGGAATATTGCGCGATGACGCCGTGCCGGCCACCCAATGCACTCGAGTGGGCAACGTCTCGACTACCTGGCGGGCCAGCGTGGTCTTGCCGGTACCGGGGCCGCCTACCACCACAACTCCAGCCGAGCGACTCTGCCCCATAAGCGCAGCGCAAAGGGCCGCGAACTCAGGTTCGCGGCGAATGATCGGCCAATCTTGGGCACCCACCAAGGCAAAACCTTACCCGGATCGCGACCCACCAGCGAGCATCCCACGCAGCGGCCCCACCTACCGCATCAGGCCAGCCCGCCGTGTGGGAAAACCTACTTCTAGGTGCTGCGCTGGTACCCTGAGCGTTGTTTGGTGACACAATTACGCGCCGTTTCACGATGCCGTGCTTGTGCCTTAATCCGGGCGGGCGCCGCGTACCAGGTCAACAGAAGGGGCGCTCTCGGGTGGATTTGTTCCTCGCGGTCGCCGCACTCTTTGGTGCCGGCATAGCGTTAAGCAGCCACTCCCAGAGCTCGAACGGAGAGCTCACCACACTCGATGTTGCGACGGTCCTCGGGCAAGGTTCGGTGGTGGCCGGAAAGACCGGCGCCTTCAACAGGCTTGCCCCTTACCTACCGCCGGTGCGTGTATTCGAGCAAGACCGCTTCGGATTAGAGGTGCAGAACCACACCAATGATACGTGGTCCCGACACCTAGGGATCCGCAGCGACGCCGACAATTTTCATAGCCCCCAACTTGTTGTCGAGGAGGAACCGCAAGTAATTAATCGCTCAGAACTCACCACCCCGGCGGCATTAAATGGCGACTACGCAGGCCCAGATCCTAATCACTATTTCACCACCCGGGCCCGCACTGAGGCAGAGGTGCAGGCGGGTTTCGCGCCGACGGTACGTATTCTTTCGGCTGCACTCAATGTCGTCGAATGGGGCGCTATGCCTTTGTTCGGCTCGTGTTTCGGGGTATTTTCCGGGGATTTAGGGAATATGGCGGGGCCTGATCATGGCGAACAGATCCGCGCAAGTAAGGTCCAGTTCGCCTCGGGCTTAGGCGAGTTAGCGTATGCCTACCCCAACAGCCCAGAGTGGGACAGCGATTCCGCAGTAGAGTACGCCGTCCTTGATTCACTCATGTATAGCTTGGCGGCCCAAGCCGGGGTGGACGGGATGATCTCCATCTACGGCATCGATACAAACACCTCGCTCGATACCCTGGCGCACACCCTTATCGATCGGCAGGCCACCCAGGTTGAGCTGATGATGGGCTGTCTTGCCGCCATCGGGATAGGGCTGATGCTGTGCATCATGGCGGCGTTGGCGATGGGGGGCTTTTCGTGGCAATTCCAGTTGGCAATGGCCAGCATCGGCGTGGGTGCTGCGGGTGCTGTCGTCGGGGTAATGGCTAATTCGTGGGCGTCGCAGAATGAAGCTGACGTGAATCAGATTGCCGACGCATTCAATGCGCTGGCCGCTAGTGTGCCGGCGGAGCCGCCCCCGGGACCGCCGAGTGCTGGGCTGCTCGCGGCGGGGTCAGGTTCTGGCATGTTCACCGAACTCAACATTTCCACCAAACCGGATAGTGCTCATCCGACCAGCACGAGCCGCGCAGTGCACCAGACCCCCGAAGCACCCATAGGTCCTCTTGCCCCGGGCGGGTCGTTGAGCGGCGTGCCGGTTGCGGCCCAGTCGGCTGGTGGGCTGAGCCGGCAGACCGCGTCGCTGCAGCCCAGCGACTCATCGACCCGATCGGTCAAGCCGGCGCCAAACACAGCGGCCGAGCCCACCGCTGACCCGCACGATACGGCCGATGCCGCAGCGGCCACCAACCCCGAGCACACTGCGCATGCCGCCGTGGCAGCTCGCGGCGCAGATCAGCTCGCGGCGGCTGCACCCGGTAAACCGCGGCGGGCACTGTCCCCGATGCCGCCAATCCCCCACCGAAAGGCCTAACCCTGATGGCAGATCTGCGCACCAACCCCGACTACATCAAAACCCTGGCGCCCCACCAGACCCAGGCGGCGGCCGCGTTCGGTTCGGCGGCCGGCGCGATTTCTGGTCTCGCCGAAAGGGTTTCCACGACTCATGGTGTGGTCTGCGGCGTTAGTCAAAGCGCTCTGCAGAATTTAGAAGAGGCGCACAACAACTTGGCGAAGGCCATGCAAGAGTTCAGCAACCAACTCGCTACATGGCTGAGCAAAGCCAGCGACGCTTATGCGCGCACAGATAACCTCGCCGCAGAAAATCTGCATCGCCAGATCAACTAGCCGCACCGGGAAATCGGGTTCAGGAAACGTCGAGGACGTCGCCGAGGGGCCGGCGAGGGGTGGGTGGCGGTGGCGCGTCCAGCGCCGGGGCTACGCCCACCCGAACCAGAATTTGCGGCATAGCATCACGGTCCAGTAGCGCCTGGATGAGTGCACGGCTGGCTGCTAACTCGGTGAGATGGGTGACAGGACAGGTCGCCAAACCCACCATGGTGCACTCCAGCAAGATTTGAGACAGGGCCTCTCCGGAGGCCAACGCATCAGCGCGCTGGTTGTTAGCGGTGCACAGCACCAAGACCTTGGCGTGATCTTCAGGAACCTCACGACGCCTTTCGTCGTGGTGGATCGCCGGGAACTGACGGCCGATACCTGTCCGATGAGCCTCGGTCGGCGTCACCAAAGCGGGGTAAGGAATACCTTCCGATACTTCGAATGGCCCTGTCCACCAAGCTAGTTCGGCATAGTATGCGGTGTTGGTGAGCCGTAACGAATTGGTCAGCTGGGAGGCATCTACCAGCTGCTGATGCAGGCTATCGGGCATCACCTCCAGGGAGGTGATGTGGCCTTCGACCACGCTACGCAGTGCGGGTTCGAATGACTCCCACTCCGTTGGCGCCAGAAAAGGTAGCCGGTCGGTACGGCGGAGCAGAATCGCGTCAGCACGGCGACGCTGCACGTCGCTTACCTGATCGGTTCGGGTGAAGTCGATCGACGCCAGATGATTGGGGTTCTGAGCAGTCGGGAACCGGTTGATCGTGGTCTGCCACCCGGCTGCGGCGATCGCTACCTGGAAGTGGTCGAGCAGTGCGCCACAACTAATCAGGGCTTGCCTCCCCGATTTGTCACTGTTCATCACCCGGCCCGCATCCAGGAACAGGTGGAGCCGGCCCTGACGGTACTGCCAGCGCCAGGGCTGGCTGTTGTGCAAGGACGGAGCGCGACAAGCTAACCGCACGGCCTGATTAATGACTTCGGTTTCTACCATGGCCATGGGCATGGTAACTCCAATCTTTGCTTACCGTTGACCGTTCTCGCGTAACACCGCTGAGCGAAGAATCGGTGGTCCTCGGCGCGATCGTGGGGCTGTCGGATAAACCGAAGTTGAGTCGGGTTATAGCCTAGATCACAACATCATCGCCGGCACTTGTCATGCCACAGCGCAGTGGAGTCTTGTGGTCATCTGCTGGGGAGCTAATGAGGTGAGCATCCATGGCGAAGGCGATTGCCGGCAGCCCAAGTACCCCACGGTCGGCGCGAGTCTCCGCGATCTACATCGCCGCACCTGAAGGCGGTACCGGTAAGTCAACCGTGGCGCTGGGAATCCTGCACCGGCTGACTGCGGTAGCGGCTAAGGTCGGCGTGTTCCGGCCGATCATCCAGCAAACTGACGGCGGGGAACGGGACGGCATTCTCCAGCTGCTGCTGGCGCACGCCAGCGCAGATCTTTCCTACCAGCAGTGTCGCGGAGTGAGCTATGCGCAGCTGCACCGCGATGAGATGGCTGCCATGACCGAGATTGTCGATCGGTTCCACGCCATGGCAGACCACTGCGATGTCGTGGTCATTGTGGGCAGCGATTACACCGATATCGCTACTCCTGCCGAGCTGACGGTCAATGCCCGAATCGCGGTCAATCTCGGCGCACCGGTGCTGCTGGTGGTGCCCGCCCGGCACCGGCGTGCCAGCGATGTCGCCCACGTGGTGCACGCGTGTTTGACCGAACTGGCCGCCCAGCACGCGCACACCGCGGCGGTGGTGGCTAACCGCTGCGAACCCACGCAGCTGGCGGCGGTTGCCGACGCGCTAGGCAACTTCACTCCCCCTACTTATGTGCTGCCCGAAGAGCCAGTCCTCGATGCCCCCACCGTGGCCGATCTGCACAAAGCTGTACACGGAACCCTGATCAGCGGCGATACCGCGCTGATGGGGCGGGCGGTGATGGGTGTGCTGGTTGCAGGCATGACCGCCGAACACGCGCTGGGCCGATTGTCTGAGGCGGCCGCGGTGATTACTGCCGGTGATCGCTCAGACATTGTCCTTGCCGTCGCCAGTGCCCATGCCGCCGAAGGCTTTCCGTCACTGGCCTGCGTGATTGTTCATGACGGCCTGACCTTGCACCCTGCGATTGCGACGTTAGTGATTAACTTAGGGTTACGGCTGCCCATTATGAGCACGGCGTTAGACGCCACCGCCACTATCACGGCAATTGCCGCAGCACGGGGACGAATCACGGTAGGCGGGCAGCGCAAGGTCGACACCGCGTTGGAACTGATGGAACGTCATGTCGACCTCGACGATCTGCTGGTACAGCTAGCGGTTCCGATCCCGACGGTGACGACACCGCAGATGTTTACTTATCGGTTGCGTCAGTGGGCTCGCGGGGATCGCCAGCACCTCAACCGCATTGTGCTGCCGGAAGGCGACGAGGATCGCATCTTGAGGGCCGCCGGGCGGATACTGCAGCGCCGCATCGCGGATCTGACAATCCTCGGCGAAGAAAACTTTATCCGTTCGCGTGCAACAGAACTCGGCATTAGTTTAGACAATGCCGCCATCGTCAACCCACGCACCAGTGGGCTATGCGATCAGTTCGCCGCCCAGTACGCGCAGCTTCGCGCGCACAAAGGCGTCGGCATTGAGCGGGCCAACGAGACCATCCGGGACGTGTCGTATTTCGGCGCCATGTTGGTGCACAACGGGTTGGTCGACGGCATGGTGTCGGGTGCCGCACACAGCACCGCGCACACGGTCCGACCAGCGTTCGAGATCATCGGAACCGCCCCGCAAACCGGTTTGGTCTCTAGCGTTTTTTTCATGTGTTTACCGGATCAGGTTCTGGTGTATGGCGATTGCGCGATTGTGCCGGACCCAACTTGCGAGCAGCTCGCCGATATCGCGATCAGCTCAGCGCGTACTGCCGCGCGGTTTGGCATCGAGCCCCGGGTGGCGATGCTCTCCTACGCTACCGGTGAATCCGCAACCGGTATCGACGTCGACAAGGTTCGGGCGGCAACGCAGTTAGTCCGCAGTCGGGCACCTGATCTGCCGGTTGAGGGACCTATTCAATACGACGCCGCGGTGGTGCCGTCGGTCGCGGCCAGCAAGATGGGCCAATCGCCGGTCGCCG
>JAIENC010000170.1 GCA_019751635.1 Mycobacteriaceae bacterium | reverse complement strand
CTCGCGCAATCCCTCGGCCAGCGTTTCAGTCGCGATATCCGCCCGCGGCAGCAGTACCCGGTTGACCGGATCAAAGATGCTGTCATAGGGCGGAAACTCGTCGAGCAACCCCAGCGAAGATTGCTCGCCCAACGGCACTAGCTCGGGGCTGATCCCAAAGGCACGCAACCGGTCGGCCGTCGACTCACCAACACAGGCGATCTTCACGCCGGAGAACGCACGAGCGTCCAGACCGAATTCGTTGAACTTCTCCCACACCGCACGCACGGCATTGGTGGACGTGAACACCACCCATTGGAAGCGCCCATCCACCAAACCCTTGACCGCGCGTTCCATCTGGGCCGGGCTGCGTGGCGGCTCAACGGCGATGGTCGGCACTTCCATAGGCAGGGCGCCGTAGGACACCAGCCGCTCACTCATCTCACCGGCTTGGTCTTTGGTACGCGGCACCAGCACGGTCCAGCCGTACAGTGCCCGGCTCTCCCACCAGTTCAGTTTGGCCCGGTTAGTGACCGTCTTCCCGATTGTCACCACCAGCTGACCAGCTAGCGGCGCGTCAGTGCCACCGATAACGGCCGGGTCAGCCAGTCCTTGCAGCGTGGTTTCCACCGAACGCTGATGACACGTGGTACCCGCAGCGGTCACCACGCAGGGCGTGGATTCATCCAGGCCGTAGTCAACCATGGTGCGTGCCGCGTTGGTCAAATACGATGCCGTCGCCTGCAAGATCAACGGACCGGGACCGGCAGCCAGTGCAGCCCAGTCGATGTTCTCCGGGGCGACGTTGACGTCAGCAATGGTGTGCGACGAGCCCAACGGCACGCCGGCATACGTCGGCACCGCACTGCTGGCAGCCAGTCCCGGCACAATCTCGAAGCTCAGGCCCGCCCGGGCGACAGCGTTGACTTCAGCGATGACAACCTCCACAGACAGGGGGTCGCCAGTCACCAGTCGCACAACGTCAGCACCTAACCGGGCCTCGGCGGTAAGCAGCTTGGCCACCACCGCGGGGTCGCCCTCCACCGGCCGAATATCCGGGCCAGCGGACACCGCCGATACCGCAACCGGCTCACCATCGGCACCCTGAGCAGCGTTGGCGTTCTCGGCAGCCGTACTGGCGGGTGCCGGACCTGACACTGGCGGCAGTTTGGCGCCAATGAGGTCCAACACCGGGCTAGGTACGTCAGGATCGGCAAACACTAGGGCGGCATTGGCCAACACAGTGGCAGCCCGTGTGGTCAACAGACCCGGGTCACCAGGACCTGAACCGACGAACGTGATGCGGCCCGGCCTCGGCTTACGCCCTCGCATGATCACTTGGCGAGTCATCTGCCTCTTCCCATGTCAGTACCCGTGTTATTCCAACTAAATTCCTCGCACGGAATCACCCCGTGCGACCGACATGAGTTCTGCGGCACCCAGTGCTAACAGCTCCGCGGCCACCGAGAGCCCTAGCTCTCGTGCCCGGTCGGTAGCGTCAATACCGGACGCGCGGATCACGTCGGATCCATCCAGCGCCGCTACACAACCGCGTAGCGACAACTCTTCGAAGACGCGACCGCCCTCATCGATGGACTCGACCACTTCAGCGATCGCGCCCACCGGTGCGGAACAGCCCGCCTCCAGTTCGGCGAGCAGGGTTCGCTCTGCGGTGACAGCCACCCGAGTGTCGGCATCGTCTAACTCCGCCAACAGCGCCGCGAGCTGGGTATCACCAGCACGGCACTCGACGGCGAGAGCACCTTGGCCCGGCGCTGGCAGTACCTGCACCGGTTCCAATGTCTCCGTAACAGCATCGAGAAGACCCAGCCGAGCCAAGCCCGCCCGAGCCACTACGATCGCGTCGAGATCACCACTGCTTACCCTGTTCAACCTGCTATCTAGGTTGCCTCTTAGGGGCCGGATTTCCAAACCGAGACCCAGTGCTCTAAGCTGTGCAGCCCGCCGCGGCGACGATGTACCCACCACCGACCCAACCGGAAGTTCCGCTAACGCCAGACCATCACGGGCCACCACGGCGTCACGTGGGTCATTACGCGCGGGTATCGCCGCCACCGTGAACCGCGGGTCATCAGCGGTGGGCAGATCCTTGTGCGAATGGACCGCCGCATCAACCTGACCGCCGTCGATGGCTTCCCGCAGTGCGCTCGTGAAGACGCCCACGCCAAGCGTCTCGATCGGCGCGGACGAACGGTCGCCCACGGTGCTAACAGTCACCAATTCCGCGAGATGCCCGTTGGCAATCAAGGCATCTCTGATGCCGGCTGCTTGGGTGATAGCCAGCAGGCTGCCGCGAGTACCTATCCGAATCACATCAACCAATCAGCTACTTGTTGTACGGTTTGCCACGGACGCCAAGGACATCGAATTCACTTGGCATCAAAGGTAATTCGCCGGCAGTAGCGACTGCATCGACGGCAGCTTGATCCAGTTCGAACAACTCACGCAGCGCCTCGGCATAACTGTCTCCGCCAGGTGCACTAGCCAGTTGTTTGATCCGCACAGTGGGCGCGTGCAAGAGCTTGTCGACGACCCGGCGCACCGTGCGCGCAACCTCGTCGCGTTGCGCACCGTCTAAACCCGGAAGGCGATTCTCCAGCCGCAAAAGTTCCGCTTCCACCACGTCAGCGGCCCGCTGCCGTAGCGCGGTCACCGTTGGAGCCACCTCGGCCATCCGCTGGCCGGCCAGGTAGGCCGCCAACTCTGTCGCCACAACACAGCGAGCCGCGTCAAGGTCGGCGGCCGCCGCCCGAGCCGACGGTTCTCGCTGCACCCGTTCCATGTCAATGACCCAGACCCCGGGCAGCCCGGCCACCGCCGCATCGACGTCGCGGGGCATCCCGAGATCGCAGATCACCAGGGGCTGGGTCGCTTCATCGCGATGCGCGGCAGCAAGCGCGTGATGGACATCAGCCAACGAGACCACCGGCCGCACCGCTCCCGTACAGCTGACCACCACATCGGCATCAACCAGCGCAGTGGCCAGCCGATCGAGGCCGATCGCCTCAGCACCAACCCCTGAAGCGCGGATCTTGTGAGCTAGCCGCTGCGCCCGGGGTAAAGACCGATTGACGACGCGGATGTCGCTGATGCCAGCACGTATCAGGTTGGTCACCGACAGGGCACCCATCGCACCCGCACCGATCACCACCGCAGTCTTGCCAGTCAACCCAGCGTCACCCAGGCGGTGGCTGGCCACTTCCAACGCAACCGACACCACAGAAGCGCCCGCTGCGGCGATAGCGGTTTCCGAATGCACCCGTTTGCCCACTGCCAAAGCCCGTTGGGCGAGTTCATGGAGCACCCGCCCCACTGAGCGGTTGGCTTCCGCGGTGGCGTAGGCACGCCGCACCTGGCCGAGAACTTGCTGTTCTCCGGTCACCACCGAGTCCAAACCGCTCGCCACCGCGAAAAGATGCTCAACAGCGGCTTCGCTGTAGCGGACGTAGGCGTGTTTGGTGAGATCGCCCAGTGATATTCCGGCGTGATCGGAGAGCACCTGGCCAATGGCCGAAAGGCCACCGTGGAAAGCATCGACCACGGCATAAAGTTCGACTCGATTGCACGTCGACAGCACCATCGCCTCGGTGACAAACGACGATTCCAAAACCCGATCGATGATCTTGATTTGATCCGACTCGGCTGAGCTAAGTCTTTCCAAAACGGAGACCGGTGCACTGCGGTGCGACACCCCGAAGAGGAGGATGCTCATGGCAGCACCACCTAGCCAGCTCCTTTGCCTGTCAAGAACTGCTACCTACGGTAAACGTTGAGCAGGTGGGCTACCAAATGTCGACGACCAGGCCGCCAGATCGGCCCGTAGCCGGGCTTCGTCAAGCTCCCAATAACTGTGCTCGCGGCCATCCACCAGGATCACCGGCAAGCGATCGCCGAACTCAACGCGCAGCCCAGAGTTGCCGGCCAAGGCCGCCGCGTCGACATCGATGCTGGCCAGCGCAAAATCTAATTCAATGGCCAGCTCAGCCAGCCTGTGTTGCACCCGCTCACAGAGGGAACATCCCGCACGGGTCAGTAGTTCAACCTGGGGCCGACTCATGGGCTCTAGTGTGCCGCGGACCGAACCCCACGTCATAGGCCTGACCGCGGAGGCATTCGCCAAACCACGTCGAGATCATCTTCGGAAACGGTCACCAAGGCGTGGGTAACACCGTCAGCGTCGGCGAACTCGACTTCATACGCGGGCGGAAGATCGCGACTCGAATATTTCCGGTATGCCATAACGACAGTTCCGCGAGAACCAGCCGGAAGATTATGTTCCGGCAACGCCCGCAGCAACTGAACCACATCGAGTTCTTGAGGTTTCATATTTTCTCAGATTTAGATATTCATCTACCATTGATGCAACAATACTGGACACCCTCAGCCAAGAAATGAGAGCCGAAAGCTAGCGAGCGGGACTCGCCGTGATAAGCCGCACAACTCCGTTCACGTCACGCTGCCAAGTAAATTTCACCGGAGCAATCTTTCCATTCAGCCCTTCGATATTGATAACTTGATTGAATTTCGTACCATACTGCGTAGTTTCACATTCTACAGCTTCGATGGGATTGAAAATAATCTGATCAGCAAAAAAATCCATATTTTCCTGCGTATAACCAAATAATTCTTGAAACAGCTTAGCCTTATGACACCCTACGTCATGCTCGGGATTAAGCAGGTAGGTATCGAGCCTGCCAATAACGCTATCTTCGGTATTCTTGGCGATTCTCGCTCCCCTGGATGCCACCGTAACGCCGTCAAACTCTCCCGCGCCAAAGAGCGTCGGACGCGCTTGCAGAATGGGACCCAATTTCGATATCGATTCACTAGCCCCCGCAAGCGGCTTACCCACCAAGACATCCGATTTAGCCGAACCGAGAAAAACATCAATAAGCGCGGAGATTTTGGCTCCAACTTCTTTCAGTTGCACAACAGTGGCCAACCTAGGCATAACGGTGATTTGACTATCAGCGCCCAGCACGGGAATCAGCACCGGCTCGGTTCCTAATGGGCCGGAACGATCCAAAGGCTGCAGCGTTTCGATAATTCTTATCCGCGCCCGACTTATCGCCGCTGCATAGCGAATACACGACGCAGAAGCAAACCGACAGCAAACAATTACAGAATTGATTGCGTCCATCACCAACTGGCAGTTGGCTATGATTTTAGGCATCTCCGCAGAGTTCTGATTGGCCAAAAATGACATTGCCTCAGACGCGATACCCACGGCCGCCGAAAGCACGTCAGCAGCACCCGTCCAGGCCGCAGCGGCATTGCCCAGCTGACTAGCGTTACCGTTAGGCCATACGCCACCCCGCACGTACGGCTGGATGGTGAGCCACCAGGCCGGCGGCGCAGCGCCGCCACCCACCGCCGGGACAATCACCGGCGCCGGGAATACCGGGGCCTCCGGGAATAGAGCTGCACCAACACCAACGCTGCCGATCGCGGATTTCTCGTCACAAGTGGCATGATTGACCGCAGTCGCCCGCAGCAAGTCGCTGGCCTTTCCGGCAGCGTTGACCACCACGGAAGCGTAAGTCAAGACGGTCTTGCCTGGTCCTGTACAAAGCTCGTCGTATCGCAAGCCCCAGATCATCGCCCCCGGATCACTACCGGCCATCCCCGCTTGGACACCAAGTTCTGCTGACAGCGCGGTTACCGCGGCACAAGCCTGATCGTAAACCTGCCGCCAGAGGGCGCCGGCGTCCGTAATAGCACCGGAGTCAACCTCTTGGATCATGGCCACATCGCGATGTTGACCGCAACCACCTCACCGTAGTTGCAGTACGCCGTGTTGGCGGCCCGCCGTAATTGAGTCACAGCTGCATGCATCTCGGCCGTCACAGCGGCTAGCTGATCATGTTCGATGCGGTTGGTGTCCGAGGCCGCCCCTAGCCACTGCCCACCAAGTTCAGTGATCAGAGTGTCAACGTTGTCCGCGATCTGCTCAGCACGCTTCTCGAAAACTTGGAGCCGCTCAACAAAGCCCTGCAAATCTCCCAGTTCTACGCGATATTGGCCCACGATTCACATTCCAACGCCAGCGAAGCCGACCACACCCGCCGCTTGACAATCCTGCTGCTCATAGGCGACTGCCGCCCGGGCTAATCGATCAGACCAATCGGCCAGCATCGCAACTAATGCGGTTACTCCCTGGTGCCAGTCCTCCCATGCGGGGGCAAACGCTGACGCCGCAGCACCCGACCAGCCACGCGACAAGCTGTCCCAATCACGTGACAGACCTGCTACGCCATCGTTTAGCTCATACGCTTGATTCCTTAAGGCCTGGGCGGCCTTGAATACCTCGTCCGGACTGACCAACATGGCGCTGCTGTAAACCCCTGATCTGTTTGCGGCGGGTGCGCGCTAGCCTCAACGTGGTAGAAAACCCGGCTACGCAGACCAGGCCGATGTTCGAACCTGCGAGCACAAGTTTACCCGGCAAGTTTAGCTGCCTCACTAAACACAAAGCCTGGTTCTAGCGACCAACAGCAACGCCCCGTTGTGCGTCGTCGATGGCGGTATCGCGCTGCGGATAGGTAGATCGCCCAGAAAGATCCCGGCCGGATAGGGTTAAGCCGTGATGGCTTCGTTCGACCCGGGCGTCGCTGACCTTAACGGTGCAGACAGGGCAGCTGGTGCCAGCCCTGCCGCGTAAATCCGGTGAGGTAGGTATACCGGAACCGCAGGACAGTTCACCACAGCCGCCGATCGATCTGACCGCAGCTGCATTCTTCGACGTTGACAACACTTTGGTGCAAGGCTCTTCGCTTGTGCACTTCGGCCGGGGGCTGGCGGCCCGCAAGTACTTCACCTATCTCGACGTACTGAGCATGGTTTATGCCCAAACAAAATTTCGGATTAGCGGCAAAGAGAACAGCGACGACGTCGCCGCCGGCCGACGCAAAGGACTTGCGTTCATCGAGGGCCGGTCAACAACCGAGCTGGAAGAACTCGGCGAGGTTATTTATGACGAGATTATCGCCGATAAAATCTGGCTTGGTACGCGTGAGCTCGCACAGATGCACCTCGATGCCGGCCAACAAGTGTGGTTGGTCACCGCCACGCCGTATGAACTCGCGGTGACCATTGCTCGACGCCTCGGCCTGACGGGGGCGCTGGGCACCGTAGCCGAATCAGTGAACGGGGTGTTTACCGGCCGGCTGGTCGGTGACATCCTGCACGGCCCTGGAAAAGCACACGTGGTCCGGTCGCTGGCGATCCGAGAAGGGCTCAACCTCAAACGCTGCACCGCCTACTCCGACAGCATCAACGACGTGCCGCTGCTGTCGTTGGTCGGTACTGCCGTCGCCATCAACCCCGACGCCCGGCTGCGCCGCCTAGCCCGCGAACGAGGCTGGGAGATCCGCGACTTTCGAACCGCCCGTAAAGCCGCCCGGGTTGGCGTACCGTCGGCCCTTGCGCTGGGCGCTGCCGGCGGCGCCCTGGCGGCAGCGGTGTCGCGTCGCCACGAGCGCGCCTAGCGCAGCCGCTGATAAGCTGCGCCGCTGAACTACGAAAACGAGTGGAGAGCAGCGCCACCTATGTCAATAGCCCAAGAAGCCCAAGGAATCATCGGCAAGCATTATCGCTCCCCGGATCACTTCGTCGTCGGACGAGAAAAGATCCGCGAATTCGCCGATGCGATTCACAATGACCACCCGGCGCATTTCTCTGAAGCGGCCGCAGCCGAGCTTGGCTATTCCGCGACGTTAGCCCCGCTCACGTTCTTGGCGGTCGCCGGGCGGCGAGTGCAACTGGAGATATTCACAAAGTTTGATATCCCGATCAACATCGCCCGGGTGTTTCATCGCGATCAAAAGCTACGTTTCCACCGGCCGATCCTGGCTAATGACGAATTATATTTCGATTCCTATCTGGATTCGGTGATCGAGTCGCACGGCACGGTCCTAGCGGAAATCCGCTGCGAGGTTACCGATGCCGACGGTAACGCAATGGTGACTAGCGTCGTGACCATGCTTGGAGAGGCAGCCCATCACCAAACTGACGCGACCGTGGCCGCCGTCGCCTCCATTTAGCATCGCCGAGCAGACGCAAAAGCACCCATTTCGACACGAAATTGGGTGCTTTTGCGTCTGCTCGCGCGGGATGCCGGATGCCGCGGGATGCGGGATGCCGCGGCATTGCGCGGGTACCGCGGCGCACAGGAGCGTCAGCCGAAAAAGATATTGCGGCGGCCAGCCAACAACCGGTACAGCGTCTGCTGGATCGTTTCACGCACATGGTCAGTTAGCTCGAAAGTCACCATCGGGTCGTCGGCATCGCTGGGCTCGTAGTCGGCGGTAGAGATCGGTTCACCGAACGCGATACGCCATTTCGACGGCAACGGCATCAGCCCAGCGGGACCCGCCAAAGGGAACAAGGGGGTGATTGGGAAGTAGGGCAGACCAAACAGCCGGGCAAGCAGCTTGACGTCAGCCACCATCGGATAAATCTCTTCGGAGCCAACAATTGAGCACGGCACAATCGGCGCTTGGGTACGCAATGCTGCCGCCACAAAGCCACCACGGCCGAATCTCTGCAACCGATAACGGTCCTTGAAGGTCTTCCCTAAGCCCTTATAGCCCTCCGGAAATACCGCAGTGAGTTCGCCGGCGGCCAGCAGCCGATGGGCGTCGGTCATACACGCCATGGTGTGACCCGCTTTGCGGGCAGCCTGACCCACCACAGGCAGATCAAACACCAAGTCGGCGGCGAGTAGACGCAGCTCCCGATGCGCCGGATGCTCGTCGCGAACCGCCACTGACGTCATCAAACCGTCGAACGGAAGCGTTCCAGCGTGATTGGCAACTACCAACGCCGCACCAGTGCTGGGAAGGTTCTCGATACCGCTAACTTCAACGCGAAACCAGGACTTGAAGAAAAACCTCAGCAACGGCAGCACGATCGCGTTATTGAAATGCGGATCGAAGCCAAATTCATCGACGCTGTAGTCACCGGTCAACCGCTGGCGAAGAAATTGAGCAACCGAAGCAACACGCTGCGCGAGATCATTGAGCGGAACTTCGGTCGGGAGTAGCACGCCGCCGGCACGACGCCGCTCGTCGATCTCACGGACCACCGCAGCAATCTGATCCGCCGGATTGCGTCCACGCGCAGAAGACGAAGCCGCCTGCTGCCGAGACGCTTCAGCTCGTTGACCAGAACGCCGGCGCGCTGATACTCGACCACGATTAGTGTGCAGTGGAATGACGTTCGCTTCGGTTTCGCCCGCCACAATAACTACCTGCTCCCACCCCGCGTCATTGCTGTCTGAGTACCCCAACGTTGCGCTGCCGCAACCGCGCGATCTTCCCAGGAGCGTACCCGATCCGGGCTGATAATGGGAGAGAGGCCTCGGCCACGAACGTAATCGTCAAACGCCTCCGCTGTGGTCCACTTAGGCTGGTAGCCAAGTTCGACCCGCATTCTCGTGGTGTCCATCACCCGGCCATAGCGTAAGTAATCAATCTGGTCACGATTAATTTCCGCGTGCCGGCTCGCCAGCTTAAGCGAATCGAGAGCAAACACCCCGAACCCTGGCAGCGGCAGCTGGATTCGGCCGGATCGCCGGATCGCCTGGGACAGCATGATGATGCCACTGGCCCCGACATTAAATGTTCCGGCTTTACCGGCCATCGCCGCACGTTCAAGAGCCCCTAACGCATCTTGCTCGTGCAACAACTGCAGCCGGGCGTCACGCCCCAAAATGGTGGGCACCACCGGCCCAGCTAGATACCGCGACAGCGTGGTATCCATGGCAGGGCCAATCATGTTGGCAAGCCGCAAAATGGTGACCGCAACGTCAGGGCGGCGCCTGCCTAGATCACGCGCGTAACCCTCGATATCGAGACTGTCTTTAGAAAATCCTGGCCGCAACGGACGTCGGCTGGTGCTGCCTTCGGTGAACACCACTGGATCATGCGGACTCGAACCGTAGACTTCAGACGTCGACTTCAATATCACGCGGCGGACTGCGGGGGCCCGCTGGCAGGCCGCGAACAGTTGCATCGCGCCCATCACGTTGAGCTCTTTCAACGCCGCGCCACCGCCAGAACGCGGCGCATACGACGCTGCCGCCGCATGGATCACCGTATCGACGTCGCCGTTACGAATCACCTTGGCAATGAATGGATTACGAATGTCAGCTCGGACAAACTCGGCACGCCCCATGCGGCGAAGCATGTCTTTGCTAGGAGCAACCGCATCCACCGCGATGACCTTATTAATCAACGGGTTCTGCGCAAGCCGAGCGGTCAGGTAACCGCCCAGGAACCGACACGCGCCGGTAACCAACACGACTTTGGGATAGTGCACAGTGTCACTGCTGGTGTCAGTTTTCTCACTATCCGGTTCACTGGGTCGACCGTTCGACGAATCCACCCCAATAGCCTAACGATGACAGCAGGGGCTACCCGCGCGACCACGTGGCAGCCCCTGTCGCCGTCGGCTACTTACCAAGTTTTCTCCGCTGCACCCGAGTCCGACGCAGCAGCTTGCGATGCTTCTTCTTCGACATGCGTTTACGACGCTTCTTAATTACTGAACCCATGTTCCCGCTATCTGTACGGCTCGCTGCCTGGCGGCGCGCTTGGAAGAAAGGACCCGGACACTGTACCCAGCCCGGTGCGCAGAACACCAAAAACGATGTTGGCTTGCGCGCTATTAGGATAGTTCACGTTCGCGTCGACTAATTCAGCCACCCAGCCTTGCACCGCGAGCACGTGGCGTCTGAGCCGATCACTGTTGACGCTTACCTGGGCCGAGACCTAGCCAGCGTCAAAGTACGAGGTCTGCAGCATGTCGTGAACGGCCTGAGCATGCACCCGAAAAGATCGGCCAACCCGAACCGCCGGCAACTCACCGTTATGCAACAACCGATAGACCGTCATCTTGGAGACCCGCATCAACGCCGCCACCTCGGCCACGGTGAGAAATTGAGTCCGAGCCTGGCTGTCCGGCGAACCGGCATCCCACGCCGACTTAGCACTTCCGGTTTCCCGCGTGGATGACCTTTTTGTCGACATCATCGCAACCCAATCGTTTCAGGCACGTGCAGTGCCAGCGGCTTCCCCTCCGCTGGCCCCACACGCGCATACAAACTACAGAGAATAGCGGGACTAATGGGGTTATTGCGACTAGTGGGGGTAATCCTTCCGAAACTCACTAATTACTCTGATGTGATTCTTAGTTGTTCTGCCCGACTCGTGGCCGCTTGAACCGCGGCGTCAACCGCGGCACGAAACCCACCACGCTCCAATTCACGCAGGCCAGCGGCGGTCGTACCGCCCGGCGACGTCACCATTGCACGCAGTTTCGCGGTGGTCGTGTCGACACCACTACCCCACGACTCATCGCCCCCCCGCGGTTTGTCTTGCTCAAGCCGTTCGAACAGCATCGCCGCCGATCCGGCCATCGTCTGAGCGGCCAGGTCGATGGCGACTTTCCGAGTCAGGCCCACCCCAACAGCAGCATCAACCAACGCCTCGACCAGTAAAAAGAAGTATGCGGGCCCGGAACCCGAGACAGCGGTGACCGCATCCAAGTGCTCCTCGGGAACCGTCAACACCCCACCCACCGAATCGAAGAGCGCCGACACCTCTTTGAGCTGCTCAGCAGTGACGAATCGACCCGATGCCAGCGCGCTGACTCCAGCCCCGACCAGTGCCGGCGCATTCGGCATGGCCCGGATGACCGACGTCCCCGCCGGGAACTTTGATTCGAAATACTTGATTGTGATGCCCGCTACCACGCTGACGAACACCTGTTCAACGCCGTCGTTCTCGGCTTGGGCGGCAGCTTTGGCGAGCTCGCCGATGATCGAGGCAACATTGATCGGCTTCACCGCGACGACCACAAATGTCGCGTTCGCTGCCGCATCAGCCACCGATGTCACGAACACCGAATAGGTATCCGCCAAGTACCTGGCACGTTCGGGCACCTGTTCGGCCACCACAAGGTCTTTCACCTGCCGTCCGGACCGAAGCAAGCCCGACAGCAATGCTTCGCCCATGGTGCCGCCGCCGATAATCGCGATTCTGGCCATGCCGGACAGCATCGCAGACGGCCAACAATGCAGGCTAAGAGGATGGCACCAGCGCAAGCTGGCGTGACTGCACAATGATGCGGCCCGCACAGTCGACCACAAGATGGTCCTCATCAAACCAGTCCTGACCGATCTCGACGCACGTGCACATCACCCGCAGCCAGCCGTCCGCCGGTAAACCGCGCAGATAGGCGGTCAACTGCACCGTAGGCGCCCAGCCGGTGCGCTCGACCGCAAAACTCACCGGCGCAGAAACGTCCCCACACAGCAAAGCGAACAACACATCCGGGGCCACACCGTGCGGCCGCACCCACAACTGAATCACCGGTGGCCGGCCGTCAGTGCTCGGCTCCAACGTCGAGACCACCGGGCGAATATCACAGCATTCAGCGAGATGAATCATGCCGGCCATCGGGTGACCAGGACCGATCGGCGCGGCATCGGGCGGGGGTTCCGGGGTCATCAGGTCCAGCACCGGATTCGCTGACAACAGTGGCGGCAGCTGGTCCGATTGCCCTAACGTCACCGTCGCGTGCACGGCAGTCCGATCCCCCTGGCTGAGCTCGACATCGACCACGCTCACCCGGCGACCACGCTTGCGAACCGACGTCATCAGTTGCATCACCCCGGGATCAGGAGCTGACAGAAAATTAGCCGACACCGCTACCGGTTGCAGTTGCCCCAAGTTCCCCGCCTCGCCATCGGCGGGTGGTCCCGCGTGCGCCATGCGGGCGGCGTTCGCGCACAACGCCAGCATCGTGCCGCCGTGAACTTTAGGCCCAATAGTCCAATGCTCGTTCAGCTCGCCAACGAACACGCGCTCGTCGCCGGAGGCTAAACCCGGGCCGTCGAATTCGCGGAGCGTCATCGCGGCGGTAAAAGGCGCGTACATCAGTGTCCTTACCCATTCCCCAGGCCCCGCACAGGAGGCTTATCGGTGAACCATCAACGCAACAGATGTGTCCGGGCGAACTGTAAGGACTCGGTGAGCATCGCTTCACGCTGCTGCGCCGAACGCGCGCCCGATGTCGATACTTCCAGCACAACATGACCGGTAAAGCCGCTACCGGCAAGCATCTGGCACACCTCGACAGTGGGTTGAGTGCCCCGGCCTGGCAGCAGGTGCTCGTCCGCCGGCAAGCCGCTGCCGTCGCACAGATGCAGGTGGACCAGCCCCGAGCCCATCCGCCGGGCCATCTCCAACGCATCGGTACCCGCCGTGGCGGCATGCGACAAATCCAGCGTGTAGTGCGCGTGATTACCGTCCAGCGGATCGTAAGACGGCGCGAAGGCCGAAATCGCCGGGCCCGGCCCGCCCCCTCGCTTGCGCATCCGCTCCTTGGATTGCCCAGCACCAAACAGCCGGTCCGCCCGGAACGGGAACATATTCTCCACCGCTACCAGCACGTCGCTGGCTTCTTCGAGGGCAACAACTTGGTCATGGAATCCCTCGGCATAACGTCGTTGCCAGCGAAACGGCGGATGCACCACCACGGTCTGGGAGCCGAGTTGCTCGGCGGCCTGCACGCTGCGTTCGAGCTTAGAAACCGGGTTTGAGCCCCACACTCGTTGGGAGATCAGCAGACAGGGTGCATGCACCGACAGCACCGGCACCCGATACCGCCGCGAAAGCTTCTTGACGGCAGCAATATCTTGGCTAATCGCCTCACCCCACACCATTAGCTCGACCCCGTCGTAGCCAAGCCTGGCCGCATACTCGAACGCGGCCTCGGCCCTCAAGGGGTAGACCGAGGCCGTCGACAGGCCGACTTTAATGGCAGGACGCACGGTAGATCTGGTAGCACCTAGTTATCGGGGGTGTCCGGGGCTCACCCAAACATAGCTGTGGCCATTGGTTTGGCTTGGCCTGACCACTAACCTGACTGTAGTAGCACCAACGGCCCCAGCGTGATCAACGCCCCTACCGCAACCGCAATCACCGTGCTACCGATGTCCTCGGTCTTGCGAACTACCCGCACGCCAAGCACCAGACCAAGGATGACCAAGACCGAGAACACCAAAGCGACGATGTTGCTCCACTGCCACAGTTGGTCGAAGGCGATAAACAGGCCCGCACCAAAGGCCACCGCCAGGATGGACTCCAGCACGACCAGCCCGCCGTGCAGAACCGCCCGGCTTTTACCCGGGCGTTGATCACCGCTTTCGTCGGCGGCGTCAGCGCCCAACGCGACAGTTGGCGGGTCCTCGTCGAGTTCATCTGACGCGTCCAGCACCTGGTTGTCCTGGGACCAGGCAGACTCACCGACTGCGTTCTCGTCAGCGGCCGCATACCCGGCGCCCTCAACCTCAGACTGGCCCTCCGCTGCGTCGGCGGCTGTCAGCACCCCTGAACGGTGGGCATAATGTGCCCCCGGATCAGGACTCATCTGCTCCGCACCGGATCCTGGTTCGGCTTTCGACGCCCGCACATCATGCTCAAGCTGATCAGCGACTCGGTCGGAATCGCGCGACGGCCACGGGTAACTACTAGGTTGCAGCTTCGGCTCGGAGTAGGTCTCCGCTACCGACTTGGGCCAACGCGCCTGAGGTGTGGACCAATAACCAGCAACGTCACGATCCGCTGGAGGAGTTTCGGCAGGGATCTCACGCGGCAGTTGGTCAACCTTGGCTGGTTGATAGTCGTCACGGATGATCGGGATCTCACCGGTGAGTTCGGCGACCGTCACCGCGTCGGGGTCACGACGTCGACGGCGATGCCGTCTGGTCACCGCCGTCGCCCCGAGGGTGCCGTTTCTGGCCAACAATTCGGCCACCGAAATCGGACGCGTGGCAGGGCTCTGCGTCTCCGAAGAGGATCCGGTCATGTTTTGTCGCCTCTCGATCGGTTCACCGCTTTCCGATCACCTATCGGGTCTCCAGCATCTCGCATCGACGCCTCAACGGACGACGTTTCGATCAAGGCAGTTCCGTCGGCTTCGCTATCAAGTTTGCGCAAGATAAGGCCCTCTCGAAGTGCCCATGGACAAATATCTATCGTCTCGATCGACAGCGCTCGCATACTCGCCTCCGCCACCAGGGCGCCCGCCACAATCTGCGGCGCACGCTCGGCACTGACTCCTTCTAATTCGGCACGATCAGCCGCCGTCATCCTAGAGATAAAAGCGATGACCTGTCGCAGTCCGCTCGCGGTCAAGGTCCTTTTCACCCAGGGGCCCGCTGCTGAGGGCGCCGAACCGGTAAGCCTGGCCAAGGAGCGAAACGTCTTCGATGTGGCCACCGCCAAGTCCGGGGTGCCGGCCTCTAACACAGTCGTAGCGGGTTTGGCGAGTTCAGCTTCGAGCCAATCACGCAGCATTGCGATCCGACGGCGGCCGGGCGAGTCATCGCACAACCACTCCCGGGTGAGACGTCCAGCACCTAGCGGCAACGACAATGCGACCTCAGGTTCTTCATCGACGCCGTTGGACAGCTCCAACGAGCCACCACCGATATCGATGTTGATGATGCGCCCCGCGCTCCACCCGTACCAGCGGCGCACCGCTAAAAAGGTTAACCGCGACTCGTCAACACCGCGCAGCACCTTGAGCTCGACACCGGTTTCGGTGCGCACCCGGGAGAGCACCTCTTCGGAGTTCTTCGCCTCACGGACAGCCGAAGTGGCAAAGGCCATCAGCTCGGCACAGCCAGAGCTGGCCGCGATCTTGGCGAACTCATCGATCGTCGAAATCAATTTTCCCGCACCACGCCGGGTGATTTTTCCGGAGCTGTCAATGGCTTCAGCCAGCCGCAAAGTGGCCTTCGTCGAGCTCATCGGCGTCGGGTGCCCACCGCGGTGGGCATCCACCACCAGCAGGTTGACCGTGTTGCTGCCCACGTCGAGCACTCCTAATCGCACATAGACAACCTAGTCGTCGCGGCGGCGCCGGCGAAACTTCGTCTACCGTGAGGCGGTGGGAATTTCTGCATGCGACCACCCTCATGAGGTCCCTTTGGACTTCACCCGCGAGTGGGTGGAGTTCTTCGACCCAAGTAATTCCGAACACCTCATCGCCGCTGACCTCACCTGGTTGCTGTCCCGATGGACCTGCGTGTTCGGTACATCGGCCTGCCGTGGCACCGTGGCAAACCGGCCTGATGACGGATGCTGCTCCCACGGGGCGTTTTTGTGCGACGACGACGACCGCGCCAAGCTCGACGACGCCGCAGCCCAACTGACCGACGACGATTGGCAGTTCCGTAAACAGGGCAAGCGTCGGAAGGGCTACCTAGAACGCGACGAACACGACGGTGAGCCCCAGTGGCGCACCCGCAAGTATCAGGGTGCATGCATTTTCTTGAACCGACCGGGTTTTCCCGCCGGACCCGGCTGTGCGCTGCACACCAAGGCACTCAAGCTGGGCGTCGAGCCGCTGACCATGAAACCGGATGTCTGCTGGCAGTTGCCCATCCGGCGCAGCCAGGAATGGATGACCCGGCCAGACGGCACCGAAATCCTCAAAACCACCGTTACCGAGTACGACCGCCGCGGGTGGGGATCAGGCGGAGCCGACTTGCACTGGTATTGCACCGGCGATCCAGCCACTCATGTCGGCACCAAGCCGGTGTGGGAAAACTTGTCTGCCGAACTGATCGAGCTACTCGGCGAGAAGGCCTACGCCGAGTTAGCCGCACTATGCAAACGGCGGACCGGATTAGGACTGATCGCAACGCACCCCGCAACTCTGGCGGCCGAGTAACGCAGCCACGAAACTAGCCCTCGAGCTTGTATCCCAGACCGCGAACCGTTACCAAATGCACCGGGTTAGCTGGGTCTGTCTCGATCTTGGATCGAAGCCGTTTGACGTGGACATCAAGTGTTTTGGTGTCGCCGACATAATCCGCACCCCACACTCGGTCAATCAGTTGCCCACGGGTCAAGACCCGCCCGCTGTTGCGCATTAAATATTCCAGCAAATCGAACTCTTTGAGCGGCAAGGTAATCGATTCACCGTTCACCGAAACGACATGGCGCTCAACATCCATGCGCACCGGTCCGGATTCCAGCACACTGTCGTCGACGATCGAATCGCTGTCACCGTGGCGGCGAAGTACCGCCCGGATCCTGGCAATCAATTCCCGTGCCGAGTAGGGCTTAGTGACATAATCATCGGCACCTAGCTCCAGACCAACAACCTTGTCGATCTCACTGTCTCGGGCGGTCACCATAATGACCGGCACACTGGAGCGGGACCGCAGTTGTTTGCATACATCGGTGCCCGACATTCCCGGGAGCATCAAATCAAGCAACACGATGTCGGCACCGACCCGGTCGAATTCGGCCAACGCCGAGGCCCCATCGGCCACCACCGTAGCCTCGAAGCCTTCCCTGCGCAGCAGAAAAGCCAAAGGATCTGCCAGTGACTCTTCGTCCTCCACAATAAGCACGCTAGTCATGAGCGCCGTCCCTTCTGGTCACTTCGCCGTGCATCGTCGTCAGCGCGGGTCATCGTTGTAGTTTTTCCTCTCGTGGGAGCTGCTCTGCTTTGGGCAAGGACCCACCTTCGACGTACTCCGGGATAGACAAGGTGAAGGTCGACCCGGTGCCGGGTTGACTCCATAACCGGATGCTGCCCTTATGATTGGCGGCCACATGCTTGACGATCGCCAGTCCCAACCCGCTACCGCCGGTCGCCCGCGAGCGGGCTTTATCACCTCGAAAGAAGCGCTCGAATACCCGCTCCTGGTCACGTGGCGCGATACCGATCCCCCGATCGGTAACAGCAATCTCGATGTTTTCGCCGCGGCGCCGCCGGCTGATTGACACTGGCGAACCCTGCGGTGAATAGGCGATGGCATTAGAGACCAAGTTAGCCAACGCCGTGACTAACAAGGTCTGATCGCCCAGCACCTGCAAGCCGCTCGGTGCATCAGTGCGGATCTCGATGTCGGTGTTGTCGGCGGCAACTTTGTGCCGCGCCATTGCCTCTGCCACCACGGTGTCAACGTCAACCGCGGAGAGATTCGGTAGCCGTTCGGCGCCTTGCAAACGGGAGAGTTCGATCAACTCGCCCACCATATCCCCGAGCCGGTTAGCCTCGATGAGCGCCCGCTCACTGAAATGGCGCACTGTTTCGGGGTCGTCCGCAGAAGCTAAAAGAGCCTCCGCGAGCACCGTCATCGCACCCACCGGAGTCTTGAGTTCATGGCTGACGTTTGCCACAAAGTCACGCCTTGAGGCTTCCATCCGCGCATATTCGGACTGGTCGTAGGCGAAGACCACAGCGAACCGCGGATCAGCAGCGCTAAGCAGGCGGGCCTGCCCATGCACCGCAAGACCCGACAAACCCGGCTTAGTCCGTTTGCTCGACAACAGATCGAACTCCACTTCCACGCCGTTGCTCAGCGCCTGCAACGCCGACCGCCAAGCCTGTTCGTCGAGTTGGCGATCCCGCACCAAGCCCAGCTCCTTGGCCCACGGGTTGTGGTACACCACATCACGATGGGTATCCACCACGACAACGCCTAGCGGCATCAAAGCGACGATCCGTTCCAGCATCTGCAACACGGTGATCCCGCCGCCCTCGGCAGTTACCCGGTTTCGGCGGTCGTCGACTCGCCACGCCAGCCGCCTTCCGGCAATAGCGCCGACGACCAACGCCAACACAGCAACAACCCCGGCCAGCAGAGCGGCCGAGAACACAGTCACAGGAAAATCCTACAAATGCGGCACCCGTTACCCCAGCCGGACGCAGCCAAAAACTGGCATGTCACACCGCGTCGCGCAGGTTTTCCAGCAGCGTTCACACTGCGTTTGCCCGAGGTCTACTTGGCGCCCTGATTTGCCACCGCGGCAGCACCGGCCGCCGCCGCTTGCGGATCGAGATAGCAACCGCCGGGGGTCAGCGGTGTGAGCGTGTCATCGAGGTCGTAACGCAACGGGATACCGGTAGGAATGTTCAGGCCAACGACCTCGTCATTGGACATCTGATCAAGGTATTTAGCCAGGGCGCGCAGCGAGTTGCCATGGGCGACAATCAACACTGTTTTACCCGCCCGCAGGTCCGGCACGACGACGTCGGTGAAGTACGGCAGAAAACGGTTCACTACATCAGCCAAACATTCGGCTAGCGGGCCGCCACCGATGTTGACATAACGGGGATCGGCGTCCTGGCTGAACTGGCTGCCCCGCGCGATCGGCGGCGGCGGGGTGTCGTAGCTGCGCCGCCAGGCCATGAACTGTTCATCGCCGTATCGCGCCTTGATCTCGGACTTGTCAAGGCCCTGCAGTGCGCCGTAGTGACGCTCATTGAGCCGCCAGCTACGTCGGACTGGAATCCACAACCGGTCAGCAGCGTCGAGGGCCAGATGCGCCGTGCTGATCGCCCGCCGCAGCAAAGAGGTGTAAGCGACATCAGGCAACAGGTCGTGTTCGGCGAGCAATGCACCGCTACGCACGGCCTCGGCCCGACCTTGCTCGGTCAGGTCCACATCCACCCAGCCGGTAAAGAGATTTCGAGCGTTCCAGTCACTCTCGCCGTGGCGGAGCAACACCAACGTGCCAGCGTTTCCCATGCCGGCAAGTCTCTCACGTGCAGGCCAGCCCATGTCCGCGGCCAATCGCTGGAGAACACTAGCTCGGCGGGTCGTCATCCTCGATGAGATGAGCAAACGCTTGCAAATTCTTTAATGACTCCCCACGGGCCATTCGCCACTCCCACTCTTTCTGAATTGAAGAGCGAAAGCCCAGCTCCAGCAGCGTATTGAAATCGGTATCTACCGCTTCAAGGACCTGACCGAGCACGCGGTCGATCTCATCGGCGGTGACCGAATACCGCGGTATCCGCCCGACCAGGTAGATATCGCCGACGTTGTCCAACGTGTAGGCCACCCCGGAAAGCCGACGGTTGCGCCTCAGCAGGAACCGGTAGACACGTTCGTGGTTTTCGTCGGGTTTGCGGCAGACAAATGCCTCCACCCGGACCGTGTGCGCACCGATGCTCAACATGGTGTTGGTTTTGAGCTTGCGTTCACCGGGCAGCTCCACAACCAAGCCGGACAACCCACCAGATGCGCCGGTGTGCCGCGTGTAGGTCAACTGGCTGGCGTTCAACGCGTCTTCGATCACCCGCTGCACTGACGCTGTCATGCCCGCACCCCACGCCGGGGTCGAAAGTGCCAGGTTCTGCGCATCGCGGCCAGGTCACGGATCGGCGCGCGGCTACCAGCTGTGAAATCGTGAATCGCGCGGTGGTAGGAAGCCAGCAACGCATCGACAGTGTTTTCCCAGGAGAAAGTGGCCGCATGCTCGGTCGCTGAGCGCCTCATGGTTTCTTGCCGATCGGGGCTGAGCCGCAGCACCTCAGCGATAGCGTCGGCCCATCGATCAACATCATGGCCGGATACCAAGGTCCCGCTGATGCCGTCGCGTACCGCTACCGGTAGCCCGCCAACCGCGGCCGCCACCACCGGAGTCCCGCAGGCCTGCGCTTCCACAGCGACCAGGCCGAATGACTCCGAATAGCTAGGCACCGCGACCAGGTCAGCGGCCTGAAAGACAGTCGCCAGATCGGCGCGCGACTGTGGCGGTAAAAACATGACCCGGGCGGTGATGCCTAATTCAGCGGCGAGCCGAATCAGGCTATCCGGGGCCATCAGACCGCGACCCGAGGGACCGCCCACCACCACGAGTCGCACCCGCGGCAGCTTCGCGACAGCACGCAACACAATGTCGGGTGCTTTCAGCGGTTGGATTCGCCCGACGAAAGCAACCACATGGTCATCGAGGGGCAGACCGAGCCGCAACCGGGCCACCTGACGGTTGCCGGGACGAAACACGTCCAGATCGACTCCTGGATAGACCACATCGATGCGTTCCGGATCAGCATGGTGAACTGCCGCCAGTTGTCGTGCCTCATCATCGGTGTTGACCACCAACCGATCCGCCTCATCGACCACTTGCTGCTCCCCCACCGTACGTAGGGGTGGCTCCGGGGCGTCACCGTGAGCCAACGCCGCGTTCTTCACCGCGGCCAGCGTGTGCGCCGTGTGCACCAACGGCACCGCCCACCGATCCCGAGCTAGCCAGCCGATCTGGCCAGACAGCCAATAATGTGAGTGCACGACGTCGTAATACCCGGGTTCGTGAGCGGCTTCGGCACGCAGTACTCCGGCCGCAAACGCACACAGTTGAGTGGGCAGATCGTATTTGTCTAACCCGTCAAATGGTCCGGCCACTACGTTACGGACCAGTACGCCAGTCGCTACCCGCACCGTCGGCGGATCACCAGAGGAGGTGGCCCGGGTAAAAATCTCCACCTCAATACCTCGACGAGCCAGATGCAACGCACTCTGCAGCACATAAACATTCATCCCACCGGCATCACCGGTACCGGGTTGAGCCAGCGGTGAGGTGTGCACCGATAGCACTGCTACTCGCATCCAGCCATCTTTGCAGGCCAGCTTTGCTCGTCACATTCGCGACCACCGCTGAGCCGTGAGCCACCAAACGGCTAACCTCCCGAACCGACGGGCCTTGAGCTCACGCCGATGCCCCGCGGCCCCCCTCCGGCAGCAGTATCTCCTGCACACCGGCGCGCCGCATGGCCCCCAACGGGTCCGCGTACAACCCGCTCAGCGACACGATGCCAGCCCCGGCCTCCTGTACCCGGTTGCCGAAAGCGGTGACCCGGATGTCACGTGGCGGCAACACCGACCGGGCCGCAAACGCTGCCTCAAGCTGTTCCATTGCTTCGGGGTATTCGGTGAAAGCTTGGCCGCCGACCACCAATTCGTCAGGATTGAGCAGATCACGCAGCAACGCGACCGCCTCACCCAGCACCCGGGCGCGTTCCGCCAAGAGATCTTTGGCTGACTGGTCGCCTGCCCGGGCTACCCGCAGCAACTCGGTAATACCGGCGCCGGGACCACCCACCCGGCCCAAGGCAGGAGCGCTTGATACGGGATTCGCCACGATGCCAAGCCGGCGGGCGGCCACCAATACCGCCTCGTCGCTAACCGTGGACTCCAGCTGCCCAGAACTACCGAGCAGGTCAGAGTGGGCCGGTAAAGTCGCGATTGTTCCCGGGCCACTAGCGGGACAGTGCACCCGGCCGCCAATCATCAACGCATACCCCACGGTCTCGCGGGCATAGACATACAAGCTGGTCGACGAGTTCGGCAGGTAGCGCCGCATGCCGAGCAGTAGCTCCGCCCCGGCCATGGCATCGACATGGGCTGCCACCGAGACAGGCAGGCCTACTGCCTGCGCTAAA